>CAMWWW010000189.1 GCA_947178015.1 uncultured Clostridia bacterium | reverse complement strand
CCGTCAACCGGCTTGGTTCGATTGTCATAATCGGAACCAAAATAGGGGAGGAAAGTTACCTGCAAAAAATTGATCCGAATGGTTCAGGATGCCGAGAACAAACAAGCACCTATGCAGAGAATTGCAGATAAGTGTGCAAGCTGGCTTGTGCCGGTTGCCATGTTGATTGCTATTATCACAGGAATTGCCACACACAACATTGTGAGAGCTGTCACGGTTTTAGTTGTATTCTGCCCTTGTGCATTGGTTCTTGCCACTCCTACCGCCATTATGGCAGCCATAGGGCAGGCGACAAAGCAGGGGGTAATTATCAAATCAGGGGAAGCACTCGAAAAAATGGGAAAAGTTCGTATTATTGCGTTTGATAAAACCGGTACGCTGACTTACGGGAAATTGGAAGTGAGCGACATGCTCTCTTTTGATAATAATGTAAGCACAGAGGAGCTGCTTGCCCTGACAGCTTCTGCGGAAGCCAAAAGCGAGCACCCATTAGGGAAGGCAATCGTAGCTTATGCAAAAGAAAACGAAATAGCCATAAGAGATGCAGATTTTTTTCAAATGCAAAGCGGGAAAGGAATTTGTGCAGAAGTATCCGGCAGGAAATTATTTATTGGAAATGAAAAATACATTCTGCAAAGCGGGATAACGATCTCAAAAAATATAGAAAATAGTCTGGAAAAACTGCGCGCGCAGGGAAAAGCTTCTATTCTTGTCGCGGACAGCGAATCCTGCTTCGGACTGTTTGCATTGTCCGATAAATTAAGACCAGAAGCAAAGGCAATGGTCGCAAAGCTGTCGGATATGAATACAGGCACCATATTGCTGACAGGCGATAACCCTCAAACGGCAGCCTATTTTGCATCGCAGGCAGGAATTACGCAAGTAAAAGCGGATTTACTACCGGAAGAAAAAGTGCAAAGTATTTCTGAAATACAAGAAAAAGGAAGCAGCGTATGCATGATAGGCGATGGGGTAAATGATGCCCCCGCGCTGAAGATTGCCGATGTCGGCGTGGCGATGGGGAGTATGGGAAGTGATATTGCAGTGGAAGCAGCAGATATTGCCCTTATGAGTGACGATATTTCTAAAATTCCTTACCTTAAAAAGTTATCCAATGCTACAGTTGCAACCATTAAATTAAGCATAACACTTTCTATGTGCATCAATTTTATCGCGGTAGCCTGTTCCGTATTTGGTATTTTGAATCCGACGACAGGCGCTCTGGTTCATAATGCAGGATCTTGTTTTGTGGTTCTGATTGCTGCATTGCTCTATGATAGAAAATTTGCATAATACTTCTGCCACATTTTCCATAAACTACGCACTATGAAAATGTGGCAGAATGTTTTTTGACAGTTTGATAATATTGCATCGGTGTCATACCACATTCTTTTTTAAATACTTTAAAGAAATGATTATAACTTCCAAATCCACATCGATGATAGACGTCGCGCACAGGCAGTTCCTGAAGAATATATTTTTTTGCAAGATCAATGCGGGAATGGAGAATGTAAGAATGTAGCGTCATGCCAGTTCTTTTTTTGAATTCTCTTGCAATATGCTCTCCTGATACGAAAAATTCTTTTTCCAGAGCTTTGAAGGAAAGATCCTCTGTCAAATGATGGCTGATGTATCGAAAAACTTCATCAAGCATAAATTCCTTTTTTTGATGAAGTTGATATACTTGATCGCTCTGTACGCAAGCGCGCAGAAATAATATAAGAAGTGTAGTGAATAAGCTTTTTTCATACAATTCTATTCCAAGTCGCAGCGTTTCTTCTTTTAAAGAATAAAGTTTGGAGGCAATGTGCTTAATCAGCATAGAAGATTCTATCTCCGCGTGGATGATCGCTGTATCATGGGGAGAAAATTGAAATTTTTGGCAGAGATCACAGGTGCTGTCGGAGAGGAGCGCAAGAGATTGCACCGGTACGCTGACAGATAGAATCGTGCATAGAGAGTTGGAGATATATATGGTATGAAGCTGTTTTGGCTTGAAAAGCAGCATATCAGAAGAAAGACACAGGTGTTTCTTTTCTTTTAGCCAGATATGGAAACTTCCTTGTGTTAAAAGCAATATCAAGTAATGATTGCCAGAGCGGAAGGTATGCTGGCTGTTTTCTTTTAGTTTATGTTGATTCATACGATAGAGTGTCTGTGGCATTGGTGATTTTTCATCCTTTCTGCATGGAACGATAATATCAAAATATAATAGTATTGTATCATAAAAAGATAGTTTATGCACCCGGTTTATAAAGTATAATACTAAAAATAGTTATTTTTTTAACAAAAGGGGGTTTCTTTTTATGAATCATTTTCCACATCTATTTTCTCCCATTACGCTTGGTAAGGTAACGGTTAAAAATAGGCTTTTTATGCCGCCCTTGTCGACAAATCTGGCAGATAAGGGGTATGTGACAGATGCTCTGGTGGAGCATTATTCCAATCGTGCCAAGGGCGGCGTCGGCTTAATTATCACAGAGGTGACGACGGTGGAGCCGACGTATACTTATTTGCCGGGAGATATGTCGATCTATGACGATTCTTATATTCCGGGATGGAAGAAGCTGGTGGATGCCGTGCACCAATACGATGCTAAGATTTTATCACAATTATTTCATCCAGCTTATATGGCATTTCCTCTGCCGGGGACGCCACAGCTTATTGCTCCCTCAAATGTCGGACCTTATTATGCAAAGTCTGCACCGCGAGCAGTTACGGTAGAAGAGCTACATGAGATAGTAAAACAGTTTGGGGAGGCGGCCTATCGATTTTTGCAGGCAGGCGGAGATGGTGTGGAAATTCAGGCGGCGCATGCCCATGGACTGCTCGGTGGTTTTCTCACTCCATTGTATAATAAAAGAACGGATGAATATGGGGGAGATCTCAATGGACGGCTTCGTCTGACGTTGGAAGTAATTGAAGAGATCCGAAAGAAATGTGGGAATGATTTTCTGATTGATGTCCGCATATCAGGAGATGAATATAGTGATGGCGGGCTGACTCTGCGGGATATGATTTATGTTTCCAAGCAGCTTGAGGCGGCGGGAGTGAACTTTATTCATGTATCAGTCTGAAATACCATTAAAAGAGGAAGCTCCATGCCTGCACCGGGTACCTCTCCGGCACCTCATGCGCATGCGGCAGAGACCATTAAAAAGCATATTTCTATCCCTGTCTCGACCGTGGCGCGAATCAACGAGCCTTGGGTTGCGGAGGAGCTGATCGCCAACGGGGAAGCCGATATCTGTATGATTGGACGTCCGAATCTGTGCGACAGCGAATTTGCCAATAAAGCGTATGCAGGCAGGACAGAGGATATTCGTCCATGTATTGGCTGCGGGCGTTGTCTTACTGGTATTATGTTTGGTAAGCCTATATCCTGTACGGTGAACCCGTCTGTGCAGTCCAATCAAATTGAGGAAGCAAAAGAAAAGAAGAAGATCTTGGTAATTGGCGGCGGGCCTGCGGGAATGGAAGCGGCCTATGTCGCAAGAAAACGAGGTCATACGGTAATTCTATGTGAAAAAGAGGCGGAGCTTGGCGGGCTGTTGCGTCTGGCCGCCGTTCCTATTGGAAAGCAGGAATTATGTAAAGTGATAAAGTTTATGATTCGAAGGCTGGAGCAGGCAGGCGTCGAGATTCGCAAGGGCTGCGAGGTGACGGAGGAGATGCTGAATGAGGAATTTAGAGAGTATGAGATCATCGGCACGTCCGGGGCTAAAGCGAAGGAAATAGAGGCATTTCGCTGCTTTAAGCAGACCATGACGGCAGATGATATATTGTCAGGAAAAGGATTTCCGGGAAGAAAAATTGTAATTTTAGGTGGCGGTTCTGTGGGCTGTGAGACAGCGGACTATCTTGCCCCGCTAATAGACGATAGGTTCCCTGCCAATCGAGATGTCACCATCCTTGAGATGACGGATACCTTGATGACAGGAGAGGGTGGCGCTGCAAAGAGCGTGCTGACACAGAGGCTTTTGAAAAAGGGGGTAAAAATTGAATTAAAGAGCACTGTCACCAAGGTTGACGAGACGACCATCACGTATTGTAAGGATGGAAAGGAATATCGCATCCACGATGCAGATACGCTTGTTTTTGCTGTAGGATATGAGCCGATGCCAGTGGCAGGCAATAGGGAGCCTATACATCAGATAGGCGATTGCAATAAAGTTGGAAATCTAAAGGATGCAATAAGCGCTGCTTATACATTGGCGAGTACATTATAGTGAAATCTTATTCAATAAGCGGATAGAAGCTTTGAGGAATACATAGTAAACATAAGGAGGAAAAATCTATGGGAAGCAAATTACTGGAACCGATTCAAATTGGAAATATGACATTAAAGAATCGTATTATGTTTCCGCCGTTGACAACTGGCTATGAGGAGCGCGACGGGTCGATTGGGGAGAGAAGCCTTACATTTTATGAAAGGCTTGCCAAAGGAGGGGTTTCCTACATCGTAATTGGCGATGTTGCGCCAGTGCGCACGGCATCTCCTACACCAAAGTTATATGATGACAGCCAAATTCCGGCGTTTCAAAAGCTTTCGGACGCGGTTCACGCTTATGGCAGCAAGCTTGCTTTGCAGATCTTTCACCCTGAGTATGATGTGCCGGGTGTGGGAAGGATGATTATGCAGGCGGGTATGGCGCGCAAGGCAGCCGCAGAAGCGCAAGCAGCAGGAAACGAGGAGGAATTTAAGGCGCAGACAGAAGCCGCTGAAAAGTTGACCAAAGATGCCTATGCAAAGCTCCATCACGATATGCAACATTTTGTCAGCGAGGCAACTGTGGACCAGCTTTCTCAGATTAAGAAAAGTATCGCGGATTGTGCGGCAAAAGCAGCCAAAGCTAGTGTGGATGCGATTGAAGTGCATGGGGATCGTTTGATTGGCTCCTTGTGTTCCACGTTGTTAAATCACCGCACAGATGAATATGGCGGCAGTTTTGAGAACAGAATACGATATGCGCTTGAGGTGGTTAGGGCGATAAAAGAAGCGGCTCCTTCTATGGCGGTCGAATATAAGCTTCCAATTATCACGGTAAATAAGGATGGCTCTCTGCGCGGAAAAGGAGGGCTTC
>CAMWWW010000188.1 GCA_947178015.1 uncultured Clostridia bacterium | reverse complement strand
ATATAAAAGAATCTCAGATATTGAATACAAATCTTAGGAAAATACATGAAGATGAAAAACAAGGAATACTGGATGTTCGAATCTTAATGAATAATGATACCGAAATTGATATTGAAATTCAACTGGCTTCCTTAAGCGTTTGGGCGGATCGTTCTTTATTTTATGTCGCTAAAATGTATACGGAACAAATTACTGCTGGACAGGATTATTCTGTATTTAAGAAATGTGTCAATATCAGTATTTTAGACTTTGCATTATTTTCAGAGGATAAGGAATTTTATTCCTGCTTTCATATTCGTGAAGATACACGTCACACTCTATATACTGATAAAATGGAATTTCATATTCTGGAGCTTCCAAAATTACCAAAAGAGCTACAAACGAACAGCAGCAATATTTTGTTATGGGCTAAATTTATTAACGCAGAACGAAAGGAGGATTTTGAAATGTTAGCAGAAAAAGACCCTTATATCGGAAGCGCTTATCAGCAATTACAAATTATCAGTCAAGACAAGGAAAAACGCTTAGAATATGAAGCGAGAGAAAAGGCCATTCGAGACCACAATCAACTTTTGTTTGAAGCAGAACAACGAGGGATAAAGCTTGGAGAACAGCGAGGTTTAAAGCTTGGAGAACAACAGGGAATAAAATTTGGAGAATCTCGCATTAATCAATTGAATATGTTATTACTTCAACATAAACGTTTTGATGATTTGGAGCGTTCTGTTAAGGACAGAGATTTTCAGCAAAAACTCTTATCGGAATATGGTATATAGCATTATTGGATAAATATTACACTAAAAAAGGTATATTAAGGCAGCAGTATTTCTAACACTGCTGCCTCATACCCCTTACCCTATACCAGATACACCATTTCTGCCCGTTTATTATATTATTTTAATTCTGGCCAAAATTCTTTATTTGCTATTATCATATCATCTAAAATTGCCTTTGCCACTGTTGCAGATGGAACAGTCTTATTCATGGTAAAGGATTTCCATACTTTGTTATAGGAGCCTTCTATTCCCCCCTGAATCAATAGCTTCTCTGATGCAAGCTGCTGTTCCATCAGCCCTTTATAAAAATCATCAATTTTTCCTTGACAAACCACTTCTGGTCCATTCTTTCCAATATATGCAGGCACCTCGACCATGGCGTCTCCAGCTATATTCTCGATTGCACCCTTGTTTTCCACTATTACAATAAATTTCTTTTTGGAATCATTTTTCAGTGCACTTGCCAAATCTGCAATATAATTTCCATGTGCTCCATGATAAAATGCCTTTGCAGTTACCTCTCCAGTAGCAATAAAGTGATCGATGCCCTCAAATAGATCCTTCTCTCTTGTTTCCATTACCTCATTAGCCCTTGTATGATTGGGATCAGATTCCTCCACCACATCCTTAGACAACAGATAATACTGCAAATACGTATTTGGAAGATATTCGGGATTCAGTTTTAATACCTTATATACATTATTCCATGTGTGAATCCAAGAAGAGTTGAGATGGCGCTCACCTACTGCCTCACGAGCTTTTAATTTCTCAATAATATCTGGCGGAAGCAGTGTTTTATGTTCCATCACATAATCACAGATTTCCTTCTTCAGATCTCTTCCTTGATAAGTAAGCTCCGTAAACCATCCAAAATGATTTAATCCAAAATAATTGAAATCAAAATCTGTAAATTGAGGAACGTCTAAGCATCTTCCTACCATCTCCATAATTGCAATCGGCATATCACAGATATTGATCACTCTTGCATGAGGACGAAGTACACGGCAAGCCTCAGATACAACCGCTGCGGGATTGGAATAATTTAAGATCCAGTAATCCTTTGCTCCATATTTTTCTACATCATCAATTACTTTCATCATTGGATACATCGTTCTAAGTCCATAGGCAAGACCACCACAGCCACAGGTCTCCTGTCCAACACAGCCATGACGGAGCGGAATCTTCTCATCCTGCTCTCTCATTGCATATTTACCAACACGCATCTGAGCAAAGATAAAGTTTGCATCCTTGTAAGCTGTCTCTTCATCCGTTGTCACTGTAAGCTTAATCGGAGAATTCATATCCTTGAGAATCCAGTCAACAACCAGACTAACCTTATATTGACGAATCTCGTCAATATCAAACAGTCTGACTTCGTCAACTCCCAGTTCTTCTCTGCGAAGTGCGATTGATTTCACAATTCCCGGTGTAAATGTACTTCCGCCGCCAACAATAGTTATAATCATAATGCTTTATCCTCCTTTTTCCAAATAAATTCTTTTATAATTTATCAAGCATATCCTCAACCTCTCCCCGCACAGCAGCTACCTGCATACCGAAAATAATCTGGATATCCTTTCCTTTACGCTTAATTCCGCTATTCTTTACCCGATTGATGATTTCCTCATTGATTAGCGTCTCATCTTTCACATTGACACGAAGCCTTGTAAAGCAGTTATCTACTGATTCAATATTTGCTTTTCCGCCAAGCCCCTCGATAATATGCATGGCATCTGTCTGTTTCTCATCTGCGCTCTTGGGAACAGAAGCAGTTTTTGTACTTCCTTGACTTACCTGCGGAGCAGATGCTTCCTCATCTTCTCGCCCCGGAGTCTTAAGATTAAGTTTTTTAATCATAAACACAAATAGGAAATAATATGCCACTGCTACCACTGCGCCAAAAACGAATAACATCGGCCAGTTAGTCTTTTTAATTCCAAGCACAAGATTGGAAATCATGATATTCACAATACCTCCACTTGTCGATGCCGGAATATTTAAAACCTTTAGCAGTACTAAGCTTACACCGCTGATAAGAGAGTGCACGCCAAATAAAACAGGAGCCGCAAATACAAAAATAAAATCAATTGGCTCTGTAATACAAGAAAGTACTGCGGCTACCATAAGTGGAACCATCATCGCTTTTGTCTTTTCCTTATTCTGCTTGTATGCAGTTGCAATAAATGCCAAACTAATACCAAGATAAGGAAATAAGTTATTAAAGGAATAACTGTTAAAGTATGTAGACTCAGAAAACATCCTATCTGGCATATTCATCTCCGCCACGCGGATTGGATATGCACCGGCAATCACCTGCTCTCCTAAAACCAAAGTACCGCCCACATCTGTAAACTGGAAAGGCGCATAGATCAGATGATGAAGCCCTGTTGGAACCAGCAGCTTATTTAATACTCCATAAAGGAACAGGCCAATATTACCACTCTGTTTAATTAAGTTTGCAAGTGCCGCGATCACAGTCTGTACTACAGGCCACACAAACGCTACGACAAAGCCCATAAGAAGAGCCACTGGTATCATAATCAGGAATGGAAAACGCACTCCAGAAAACATAGAAAAATATCCCTTAAACTGCTTGCCGCCCAGCTTATTAAATAAAGAACCTGTCAGGCAGCCCAGAATAATACCGCCGAATACACCCATATCCAGTACTTGAATTCCCATCACCGTCGCCTGTCCGGTGCCATATAACCCTAGCATGCCCGGCTCGGCAATCTTTCCGAAAAAATATAAAGTAATATTATTTCCATTCAGGAACAAAAAATAGGACATTAACGCTATCAAGGACGCATGCCCCTTATCCTTCTTTGCCATTGCTCCTGCAATTCCTACACAAAATATAATACTTAAATTATTGATCAAAAACATCAGCGGATCATAGATCATTTTTCCTAGCAGTTGAAACGGCGCTGCCTGCAAAAATGTAAGCTTTGATGTAATTGATGTATTGGTCAGCAAAATACCTAAGATAAGAATTGTGCCAGCCACCGAAAGATACATAAGCGGCTGTACAATGGATTTTGAAAATCGTTCAAGCGTGCTTTTAAGTTTGTCTTTCATTATTATCCTCATTTCCGCGCTGTTATTCTGCGCAAAGTCAATATAGCTTACAAGCCTCCTTTATTATCTGTTTGCAAATATTAGAATAACGTGATAAGCCAGATATCCTTTCTCTGCTTCTGTAACCTTTTTTCCATACATATGTTCAATATAATCTGCAATTCGTTCCACGCAAGCGAATTCCTCAAGATGCTCACTGCGCTCCAGCACGTCCTTAAGCTCCGTCTGAAGCTGCTCCTCTCCCTTGTCCAGCACTCTTCTGGCAAAAAATTGCAAATGCCGCACAAAACGGTCGTACATTAATGAATCTGTATTCATCTTTATTGGAACACTTTCTTGTACAATCTTTAGTATATCACGGATCATCTGGATGCTGTTTATCAAAGTATCCGAGCGCTGCTTCATGGAGGCATTTACAATATGAAGTGCAATAAAACCTATCTCCTCTTCTGAAATCCAGATATTCATATAATTGTAGATAATCTGTGCCGCCTTGCGGGACAGCTCATACTCCTTTTTATAAAACTGCCTGATTTCCATCAGAAGTGGATTTTCACATATAATATGATTCTTCTCCCGCTCTAAAGACATACTAATATGATCGGTCAGAGTGATATAGATATTCTCGTTAATCTCAAGGTTGGACTCGGTCTTTAACATCTCCACAATCTCTTCTGCTATTGTGAGATATACAGATGGTATATCCCGAATCAGCTTTTCCAAACGATTCAGCACATTCTTATCTCTCAGAGTAAATACCTTTTCGATTCGTTCTGCGTCCAATAGATCTCCCGCTCTTCTTTGAAAAGCCAACCCCTTGCCGATCACGATCATTTCCTCTTCACTATCCTCATTTCTGACCATCACAACATTATTATTGTAAACTCTCTTAATCTGCATACTAGGGAAACGCCCCCTTCAACTTAATTAAGCCACAGCAATCTTTCCTGCGGTGCAATGTTTTTCTGTTCTGTCTTACAAAGGCTTAGCTTCTCTCCTTCCGGCAAAACCACCATAGTAGTTGTTTCATAACCTTCTGCTTTGATTTTCTCTATATCAAAGGTAATCAAAAGCTGCCCCTTCTCCACATGATCCTCTTGGCTTACATGTGCTGTAAATCCTTTTCCTTTCATTTCCACCGTGTCAATTCCAATATGGAGCATAACGCTGACTCCATTATCCCCAGTGATTGCAATGGCGTGACCAGTCGGAAATAATGCCTGTACCACAC
>CAMWWW010000187.1 GCA_947178015.1 uncultured Clostridia bacterium | reverse complement strand
AAAAGATGTATAGTAACCCTCAAAGAAATATGGTGCTAAATCCTAAAGACGGGATAAATCTGTAAATATATTTCTCTCTATTGTGAATGGCAAGGAATATTTACTTGCATATTTTGAGATATATGCTATACTGTAACAGATAATAAAAAGCAGAGTAGGGGCTTGTGCGTTAAGCGCCGGGTGAACAGGGAGTTGTCATCTGGAAGAAAAGGAAACCTTGCGGTACATGCCCCGCATCCCGCTGCTACATAGACAGGGGCATTTTATACCTCTTATGTAGTAACAGGCGCTGCAAAGGAGGTATATTTTTATGCAAAAATTTTCAGAATCTATTGTAGCAAAATCATTCCGAGAGTTTGCAAGCCTTCGCACGGTTGTTATGTGTGGTCTTCTTGCCGCATTGGCAGTTATTCTGGGATATGTGGCGTCGATCAATATCGGACCATATATAAAAATTGGTTTTTCTGGGATACCAAACCGTGTTGTAGACTTTCTGTTCGGACCAGTGGTGGGAGGAATATTTGGCGGGACATTGGACCTGCTGAAATTCTTTATTAAGCCAGATGGGCAATTTTTTCCGGGCTTCACCTTTGACGCAATGCTGGGCGGTGTCCTATATGGTTCTTTTTTATACAAGAAGCCCATCAAGGTGTGGAGGGTAGCAGTGGCATGTTTTTTGGTTAAGCTAATTGTAAACTGCGGCTTTAATACACTTTGGATCTCCATGCTCTACGGAAAAGCATTTATGGTGCTTTTGCCCGCACGGCTAATTAAAAATGCCGTTATGTGGCCGATAGACACAGCAATTTTTGTTATAATATTAAGAGCGGTAGAGAGAAGTGTGAAGCCGCTTTTGGAAAGAAAATAAAATTTGAGGAGGATGAAAAATGGAACTGCAGCAGACAAATGGAACCCTAGTTTCCTTTCGACCAGATATCAAGGTGGTAGATTGTACCCTGCGAGATGGCGGTTTGGTAAATAATTTTTATTTTTCAGATGAATTCGTAAAAGATTTGTATCACATGAATGTGGCGGCAGGTGTCGATTATATGGAATTTGGCTATAAGGCGTCAAAAGCTATATTTCAGGAAAAGGAATTCGGTCCATGGAAATTCTGCAAGGATTCTGATATACGTGCGGTCGTCGGGGACAATAAGACAGAACTTAAAATATCTGTAATGGCGGATGTTGGAAGAACAGACTATAAGAAGGATATTCTTCCCAGAAAGGACAGTCCGATCGATATGATTCGCGTCGCGACCTACACAAACACAATTCCGGCTGCGATTGCGATGATTGAGGATGCAAAAAGGAAGGGATATGAGACGACGGTTAATATTATGGCTGTGTCAAAAGTAAATGAGGATGATCTGAACAATGGACTGGAGATCCTTGCCAAGAGCAGTGTGGATGCCATTTATTTGGTGGACAGCTTTGGCGCATTTTACCCAGAACAGATTCGCCGTCTGACCAGCAGATATTTGGAGATAGGTGCAAAATCAGGAAAGAAGATTGGGATTCATGCACATAATAATCAACAGCTTGCGTTTGCAAATACCATAGAGTCACTGTCGTTGGGAACAAGCTTTCTGGACGCCACTGTGAGTGGAATGGGCAGAGGAGCAGGCAACTGCTATCTTGAGTCTCTGTTGGGATTCCTTCGCAATCCGAAATATAATTTGATTCCTGTTATGGAATTCGTAGAAAAGCACATTTTAAAGCTTAAGGCAGAGGGAAATGAGTGGGGATATGATCTGCCATATCTTCTCACTGGAATATTAAACAGTCATCCGTCTTCTGCGATCAAATGTATCAAAGAAAAAAGAACAGATTATAGCAGATTTTATCAGGAATTATTGGATGAGACATTCTAGAGCGTTTTTACATTCTTTAGTTAGTATTTTTTGGGGATAGGTTTTATTTTATTCAAAAGTAAGATTTGTATAGTCATTTTTGAAAAAGGTCCGCGTAAAGAAGCGCCTATGGTCCTCCGTCACCCTGTTCTTGCTTAGTGAAAAACGTAATGGATACTAAGCGAGAGCAGGGTGATGGAGGACTATAGGCCGTTCTCTGCGCGGACCTTAGGTAAATGCAATGTTCGGAAAGAAAACATAAAAATCTATGTAGTTTTTTCCAAAGAATTTAGGAATATACGTTTGGTGCGCAGGGCGATGATAAGTGAAAGAAGTCCTGCGAATAAAATAACAGCGAATTCAAAGCCATCACTAATTTCAAATAAAATCCCATATAAGGCGTTGCCCAATGGCTGTGTGCACATGGAGACAGTGAGGATCACAGAGATCACCTTCCCAATTAAATTTGGGGGAGTTTCTGTCTGTATAAATGACATCATCTGCACAGTGAAAATAGTAGAGAATACCATGATAATAAAACAACATACCGTGATAATCAAATAGTTGATAAATCCAGAGGAAAATAACATTAGTGTCAATCCCATAGGAAATACACATAGAGAGCAGATCATTAGTATAAACCCTGAATTTTTTATCGATAATTTATTGGCAAAAATCCCCGCACAGATGCCTCCTGTCAGCCCTCCGGCTGCCAGTGCTCCCTGAGCAAATCCATATAGTGTATTAGCCCATGTTTTTTCGAATGGAAGTACTTCTGTGATTAGGTATGGCAATGCGACTATAATCATTGCAGATAAAAATAAATTTATGCCGCAGGCAACGAACATTCCTTTTCCAAGAACAGGCTTTTCCTTTCTTATAAATCGAACACTTTCTGTAAAATCACCTTGAATTGTTTTTAAAATATTGTTTTGTACATTTTGCTTTTGATAGGGAATATGAATAAATAGTTCCATAACCGCTGAGAGAAAAAAGCATAGTATACAAACCCACAAAATTGGCTTTAATCCATATATGCTATATAAAATGCCCCCAAGGATAGGACCCATAAGGGAGGAAAAGGAGCTTATGGTATTAATGATCGAATTGGCTTTCATATAGTGCTCCTGATTCATCAATAGGGGGATGCTTGCCTGTACAGATGGCTGGTAGGCACCTGCAATGCCATATAATAACATAAGAGTTATCACAAGCAGCAATATAATGTTTACATGGTTCATAAGCAAAGAAAATGCCAAGATAATAGCAGCCGTCAGAAAATCTAACGTTACCATGATATTCCGCTTAT
This sequence comes from uncultured Clostridia bacterium, assembly GCA_947178015.1. Taxonomy (GTDB): domain Bacteria; phylum Bacillota; class Clostridia; order Lachnospirales; family Lachnospiraceae; genus RGIG8607. The sequence continues at coordinate 1,934 of CAMWWW010000187.1, read as the reverse complement.
TTACTCTGTCTGCGATAATTCCTCCAACAGGAGATAACAGAATGGCGGGAATAAAGGCACATGCTGTGACCGTGCCATAAAGTGCGGAGGAACCGGATAGATTTAATAAATACAGCGGCAGAGCAAATCGAATGGCTGCGTTGCCAAATAGAGAGATAATCTGCCCAATTACTACTAATGTAAAATCTTTTGAAAATAATGTTTGTTTCATATGTTTCCTCATTTCTGTGCTGCTTGGATAAAAGAAAAGCTTGCGTAAGCAGCACAGACACAAACTTTAATACCGAACGTTGGTATGTTTAAAACAATATCATACAGTTGGTATGTTTGTCAAGATCAATGTTACTATTTTGATGAAAAAAGAGCATAGCATCCAGCAGGATAACAGCGCAAGTTCATAAAGCAGCCAGTTTTTGGCTTGCTTTTTTGACTGCCATATGCTACACTAACGTTAGTATACTGTTCAGGATGAAGAGTATATGAGGTTAGGGGGAATATATATGAAGGGCATTAGCGATCAGGAGTTTTTACAGAAGAACCTTTTACATATTTCCAATATTGAAGAGGGTTTCAGGAAGTACGATTATGCAATATTAAGCGGAACGGAAGAAAATTATAGAGAATTTATCGAATGTGCTCTTTCAATGAATGGGGAAGAAAATTCTTATTTTGATTGTTATTACAGCAGGCTGGAGGAAGAGGGCAGAGAGAAATTCTTAGAAAACCTGACACCGTCGGAGAAAGAAAAGCTCACGGATATGGAACATACACAGGCGATCTATTATCCGCTGACAGAGAGATGGATACCTTTGGTTTCCAGAGTAACAGCACGAGAGATTTTATTTAGTACATTTTATTTTGGAAAATATCTTTGTACCCTTTGGGGAAATTATGGGCTTCGGTATCCGATATTTTTTAAGGATAAGGAGACACGGAAGATATATGAAGGCACCGCGAGGGCATGCGGGCTGGAGGTGGAATGAAGAAGGCTGCCGCACAAGGTGTGCGGCAGTTTTGATATTGCACATAAGCGTCCAGAGAAGTGTTGGAAAAGTCGACAAATGCCCAGCGCGAGTAGAGGAAATAATCCTCTACTCAATTTTAAATATAGAAAAGATCGTTCGGAATTCATGATGCACATGGGCGAATAGATGTCTTGTGCAGAGGGTATTATGTTATCAATCAGATAAAATAAAGGAGGACACAAATGTTATTATTAGAATATCCCAAGTGCAGTACCTGCCAGAAAGCAAAAAAATGGCTGGATCAGGAAAATGTGATCTATGAGGACAGACATATTACAGAGCAGAACCCGACAAAGGAAGAGTTGGCATGCTGGATAGAAGAGAGCGGACTGCCGATCAAGAAATTCTATAATACAAGCGGGCTGAAATACAAAGAGCTTGGGCTTAAAGATAAGCTTTCTTCTATGAGTGAGGAGGAGCAGATAGAGCTTTTGGCAACAGATGGAATGTTGGTAAAGCGCCCGCTTCTTGTTTCAAAATCAGGCGTGTGTCCGGGATTTAAGGAAGAGATATGGAAACAAATCATAGAAAAGGAGGGGAGGAAACAATGAAATATGTGTGGACAAAGAATTTGGAGACAGGGCATGAACTTGTAGATGAGCAGCACAAAGCCTTATTAGAAGCGTTTAATGCTCTTTTGGATGCCACGGCAAAGGGAGAAGGCTGTAAGGAGCTGGAACATACCATAGACTTTCTTTTGGATTATACACAGAAGCACTTTACTGCTGAGGAAGCTTTGCAGCTTGCGTGTCAGTATCCTGATTATGAGCGTCATAAAAATTTGCACCAAGAATTTGCATCCGTTATGCAAGAGATTTGCGGAAGGCTTAGAAAAGAAGGACCAAACATGTCCTTGCTTGGAAGAGTAAACCGTGAAATGGGAGATTGGCTGATTTTACATATAAAGAT
>CAMWWW010000186.1 GCA_947178015.1 uncultured Clostridia bacterium | reverse complement strand
GCCTTATAATTATGTATACCCTTCACTAACTATTTCTCTTTTCTTTTTATATTCTTTTGGACTGATACCCACATATTTCTTAAATTTTAGATAAAAATAATCAATATTACTATATCCCACCTGTTCAGAGATCTGATAGACTTTCAGATTTGTCTCTTCCAACAGCCGTTTGGCATTTGTGATTCGTATCGCATCCAAAATATTATTAAAGCTGTCTCCAATCTCCTTTCTAAAAATCTTTCCGAGATAATTGCTGTTATATCCAAACATTTTAGCAAAGCTTTCCAGTTTCAGATCCTGCCCATAATTTTTTTCCATATAATAATACATTCTTTTAATTACCGTCCCAGATCCATCGTTTCCAATCTGCCTGCACATATCCTGTAAAATCTGACAGTACAGCTCCATCAGCCAATCCAGCTTCTCGGCCCGGTTTAGCTCCTCCATAAGCTGTGTAATGCCTTCCGTCAGATTTCCATATTTTTTCTCAATTCCATTGCGTATAAGCATCAGATTATACATAATTTGAATCTTGATATCCATCTCCTTCATCAGTTCCCTTATGCAATATAGTCGGAATTTCTCCACACATCCGCGGATGCCGTCCAGATCTCCTACCTCTATCAACATAATAATATGCTCTGGCGAAGGATTTTCCGCAATATTCTGCTGTTCCTCGATCGTGCTGACAGATAATACATCATAGGCTCCAAATAAAAATTCCTTCTCAAGCAAAAAATATGCAAATTCATAAGAATAGCAAAGATCATACCATTTGCTCACATTATATCCCACTGTAATCAAAAGAGAGTCCCCAAACCTTTTCTTTAATCGCTCATTCCGCTTGGAAAGCAGCTCCACCCATCTTTTGTAATCGATTCCTCTATGGATCAGCACAAATTGACTGTCGGCTGTCAATTTTTCCTCATACAAACTCTTATCTTCAAGAAAAAAATGAACCTTCTGCTGAAAACTTACCGTTTCTCTATGTTGTAGCAGATCTCGATCTGTGAGAATTGCTGTACACCAGATATGTTCTTCAAAAGATATTTCATAACGCTTTAACTGTTCTTCCAGTTTCTCCCTCACATCCATCTGAAAAATTATTTTTCGAAATAGCTCTTCCCTTGCAATATCCTCATTTGTGGAATGATATAGACGTTCACCGTCTGTTTTCTCAAGCTCCTCCCTGATTTTCCTCACGCACCTGCCAAGCTCCTCCTCATCAATTGGTTTTAGCAGGTATTCTCTCACTCCAAGACTGACCGCCGACTTTGCAAATTCAAACTCTGCATAGCCTGTCAAGATAATAAAATGTCCATTGTATCCCTCGCTTCTCGCGGCCTGAATCAGCTCTATTCCGCTTAATCCCGGCATTTTAATATCCACTAGAACCAGATCCGGGCAAGTTTCCAAAAGCTTCCTAAGTCCATCTTTTCCATCTCTTCCATCTTCTAAAAATACAAAGCCTTCTGATTCCCAATCGAGCAGATCATGGATTCCCCATCTAACCATCTCCTCATCATCAATTATCATCACTTTGTACATAATTCCCCTCCCTTAAGTTCTTCCATTGAGGGCAGCAGGATCTCTACCCGTGTAAAGCTGCCTTCCACACTGTCAATCTCAACCCCACAATGATTTCCATACTTAAGCTTCACCCTCTGATGCACATTGCTGACCCCAATATGCTTTCCCTTTTCATTATAGCTGTTTAGTCTCTTTTTTAACTGCTCAAGTTTTTCCTCACTCATACCCATTCCATTATCCACAATGGAAATCACCACTCTGTCGTCCCTGTTAAAAATAGTTAAATCAATTTTTCCAGCACCTTCCTTGCTTTCTAGTCCATGAATAATAGAATTTTCTACAATTGGCTGCATTAACAAAGGAAGAATATACAGTTCCTTCAGCTCCTCCGCCACTTGGATATAGTATTGAATTCTGTCCCCAAATCGATACTGCTGAATCTTGAGATAGTACTCCACAAGCTCCGCTTCTGCCCATATTGTCACCTCATTGTTTCCTGCCTTCAATGTACTTCTCATAATTTTCGCAAGCATCTTCACTAACTCTTCAATATCGTACTGCTTGCTTTTTCGTGCTCTCATGCGGATTGTTTCCAGTGTATTATAAAGAAAATGCGGATTAATCTGGCTTGCCAGCATCTTAAATTCTGCATCCTTTTGTTGTATCGTCAGCCGCTCTGCATGAAGCTTCTCTCTGTATACCTCTGAAAGAAGCCTTTGAATCTGAAGAATCATGGTCCCCAAATAGTCATATAAGCTGCTGATTTCATCATTTCCACCGAGCTTTTCCACTAACTCAAAGCTTCCTCCCGCCACCTTTTCCATCTGTGCCCGAAACCGTTCCACACGGCTGCCAAAAGAATGAGAAAAAACAAGGATAATTATCACTGACAGCACAGCGCTCAGAGCGAAAAAACATATACTCCTTGCTATCTGTTGATACACCTCGCTGAGAATATCCTGATAGGACCTTACACTCACAATCTGCAAATAATCCTGTGATTCTGCAAGAGATACAACATCACAAGTCATTACATATTCCTGCCTGCCAAGAAAAATATTTTCCTGTATCAAATCATGATTTTTATCAGAAAGTTTTTCACAAATCTGGGCAAATTCTATCCCATCCCCACAATCTGACACAACAGTATCTCCATTCAGTACAAGAAACATTGCACAATCCCTATCCTGAAGAAACGTCAAAAACCGTTCCGGGCGGATATAAACGGACAGTACTCCCACATTTTCGCCTTTTTTTGTTTTTAACATGCGAATCATGGACAAAGAATTCTCCCTTACGGATGGAAGTTGCCGAAATCTCCACAAAGCTCCGCCGTTTTTTTCAACCGCAGATTGATACCATTCTTCCTCTGCCATCTCCTCTGTCACAGGTATAAATCGAGAATTCTCGACAATGGTATGGTTTTCCATATGGATATTGATCCATGCAATGGTATTATTATAATATCTTGTATAATCCAAAAACGACGTAAATTCTTTGTATTCCTGAACAAGCTCCACATAGTCGGTATATTGCTTTGACGCAATCCTCTCTAAATGTGGATCAAAATAAAAATATTTCGTGACGGTACTCACTGTTTCTGTCACCTCTTCGATTTGCCGCTTCGTCCGTTCTATTGCGACCACCTCTCCAGACTTTGCCTGTCCAATTAAAATACTGGAAATTCCATGAACCAGATAAAGACCAATGACTATAATCGGCAACGTCCCGCCAAAAATATATACAAAAAATAACCGATAGCGCAGCTTCATCCCCAAATCCCTTTCCCTTATATCGGCAAAAAGACCATGCCAATACCATAATCTATACTGACACAGTCTCTGCAAAGGAACCCTTTTTATCAATACTTCTCTCTTACTTTTCGTTTTTATTCAGTATATTCTTCAACATTCCCGATACTTGAGCAATCGAATCCACTGATATTTTAGCCTTTACTCCATTTATAATCTGCTCAATCATCTCATCTGGCAGATCAATGCCCAGCACTTGCTCTACTGCTTTCACAGGCTCCTTCTCAAATAACTCCTTTACCGCGCCGTTCTTAGAAAGCTCCTCCACGATCTTGCTAATCTGTTCTTTGATATCCATCTCTTTTCCTCCCTGTCTAATATTCTCTTGGTACTTCACTCAATCCATATTGCTCCATAAAAGCCTTTCGATCGCTCTCGTTCTTGATAAGCATAACTTCCTCAAACCTGCCTGTCTGGATATCCTTAAATCCTGCCGCCTGCTCCCCTGTGCAGATGCTGCACCGAATAACAGGCGTAAACCGGCTTTTGTCATACTCCCGCTGTTTTTGCTTCTTTTTCAACATATTGCCCCCTTTTCTGTCTACTGTTTCATTCTTACATAGACAATCTTTAGAGACTTATCATTTGGATTTGGATTACGCTTTGTATTAATCTCAAGAAAATCGTAACTCTTTATTAATTTCCCCAGCTTAGAAAAATTATAATTTCTAGGATCAAAGCCGGGAATTCGCTTTAGCAGCATATTTCCAATTTCTGACAAATTCATCCACTCGTCCTCATCCGAGCGGGATTCTATAATAGCAGCGATCTCCACTCCCACTTCCTCCTTGGTAGGAATATTATTGACCTCCGCCTTCTCTTCCTGCTCCTTTTTCTTTGGCTCCTCTGCCTCCTTCCTGCTCCCTTCCTGCTTTGCAGCACGCGCTTTATTTCTCTCATTATTCTTGGAATTTTCCTGATACAACAAATCCAAGAATTTAAAGGACTCACAGGCAGCTACAAGAGAAGGCGGCGTCTTCTTCTCCCCCATCCCGATAACAAGCATCCCCGCCTCGCGAAGCCTTATCGCCAGCTTTGTAAAATCACTGTCAGAGGTAACGAGACAAAAGCCGCTGACTCTGCCAGAATACAGAATGTCCATCGCATCAATGATAAGGGCAGAATCAGAAGCATTTTTTCCCCTTGTATAATTAAACTGAAAGACAGGCATCATGGCATACTCAATCAACTTGTCCTGCCACGCCGTCACCCCCGGACTAGAGAAATCCCCATAAACCCTTTTGTATGTAGCGATCCCATAATCACTTACCTCATCCATTATCAGTTTAATATACTTGGTCGACACATTCTCTGCGTCAATTAACACTGCTATCTTTTCCTGCTTTTCCATAAAACCCTCCCACAATTTATAGTAACATTATAGAATAGAAGAACTTTTTATGTCAATCCTATTTTCACCTTATACCATTCTCGCAAGTATCGGCTCCTCCTTTTCTCTCTGCGCTTATCACGCATAGCATGGACTACATTTTTCCATTCACGATATGGCATAAAGTGGTTGCCCTATTCCATATATTGGTAAAAACCCAGAAAGAGGCATGTGTATGACAACAATCAGTTTATGTATGATTGTGAAAAACGAAGAGGAGAGTCTTAACGATTGTCTGGATTCTGTGCAAGGTGTTGCAGACGAGATTATCATCGTGGATACAGGCTCTGCAGATGATACGAAAAAGATTGCGGCGAATTATACGGATAAAATCTTTGATTTTACCTGGATCGGAGATTTTGCGGCGGCGCGTAATTTTGCTTTTTCCAAAG
>CAMWWW010000185.1 GCA_947178015.1 uncultured Clostridia bacterium | reverse complement strand
GCATGATCTTATTCAGAAGATCCTCCACTGCTTCCCCATCATCATATTCCTCATAACTGATAGAATAAAACTTACTCCTCATATCCAAGCCCTCCTTATTAAATATTCTGATAAACATTATACTACCAGAACACAACACAAACAACCGCTAATTGCTATATCTTTCCTAACAATTTTGAAAATAGGGGATGTAGGCTTTATCCATATAAGATGTGTGCTGTCGTTCTGCCCGCACTTGTTCCCACTTCATTGTATGCTTTCTGATAATAATGAAAGGCATCTTTCATCAACCCACGTTTCTTCATCGCCGGAAAGCTTTTGTCGACAAGCATAATATCTGGCTCGTTTTCTGCCAGCTTCCGCTGGGCATCTTGGATCTCTTGATAGCTGATTTTTTCAGAGCCATTATAATTCCCAATCAATATCAAAAAGCATCGTTCCACTCCTAGCTGTTTTATCTCCCGCCAAAACTGCATAAAGTAGTGCTGATACGCTTCTCCTGCGACTCTCTTATCTCCGTCCGTCTCTCCCTGACACCATAACAGGCAGGTATGCTGGATGGAGACGCCTTCTTTCTTTAGATATTGTTGACAAGAGCTCAGGCGCTCTTTTACATCTGCGAAATATTCCTGATCTGGCTGCCACTGCAAAATAGAAGAACCACCCTTAGAAGCTGAAATCCCTACGATTGGAACACCTGTACATTGATAATATGCGTTGACAAACGCTGTCACCATAGAACCCGTCTTTTTATCTCCATCATCAATGCCTCCCGCCCGATTTTCATTCTGCCCAAATGGCTCTTGTATGGGTGTTAAGCTATCTGGTTTTGTCACCGCTCGATATTCATATCCAGCGCCTTCTATTAGAGACGGCGCCGGATCGGGGAATCGCTCACAGCTCTCTCCTCTTCCCGCCATATTGGATTGTCCCATAAATAAAAACAGATCCACCCTATGTAATGTATCGCTTATTTTTTCTCTATCTGTCATCATAATGCCCCATACATTGTATCACAATTATCAGATCCTGCTCTAGCTGATACACAAGCCGATCTTTATCATTAATGCGCCGGCTCCATTTTCCATTGTTCATTCCCTTTAATGCCTCAGGCTTTCCCGCCCCTGTAAAGGGGCTTTGCTGAATTGCCTTAAGCAGTGCATTGATTTTCTTCAGGGTGCGCTTATCCTGAAGCTGCCAAAACAGATATTCCTCCCATGCATTTTCAGAAAAAGTAATTCTACTCAAGCTCCATGGCCTCCAATTCTTCCATCGCTTTCACGACCACTTTGCCTTCTTTTACCTGCCTGTCAGATTCATCAAGCCACACCATATTTTCCTCTGTAAAAAAAGGATCAAAGGACATCGTTTCTTCCTTTCTGCCCTCCACATCATCCTTTTTATACATATAATAAGAATCTGCCGCCATATTCTGCCCTGCCCTAAAAAGCGCTCTTTTTTCTATTTTATGAAAATAAGCAGAATTTAGACCTTGATTCCCTTACATCAGCTCCCACTCCACGGTCACGGATGCGGAAAGATCCATCTTTGCAGGCGTAAATTCTGGCATCTTGATCTGTCTGGTGCATAGTACTGCGGGAACAGCCAATGGATTCTCTGTGCCTCTCACATGCTCGCCGACTCGGTCCGTATATTGAATCCACACGACCTGACCCAGTCTTGTGTCAGCCGCACGGGCAATTACCTCTGCCTGATGCTTGGAGTCCGCCACAGCACGCTCCAATAACTCATCCTTATATCTATCAGGATTAACCACCATATATTCCAAACCGATCTCTGGCGTCAAACTGCTTTGTACAATCTCATTTAATATTCTTCCCGCCGTCTTATGATCCATGCCAAGCTCTACCATAAAGCTATGTTTATAATAGTAACCGTCAAATGTTTTAACCTGCTCATTTCTCTCATTTGTATGATAAGAATACTCCGCCGTAATCCCCCATGACAGCGTTTTCAGTTCCGATTCTGCAAGATTTGCCCGCTTTATCACCTCTGCCATTTCCCTTTGTGCTTTTTCGGCATATTCCATCGCCTCGCTGTATTCTTTTGTAATATGATTTAACTTGATTCGTATTCGTATCCCATCCGGCTCCACCGACAGCCTTGAATAGCCTACAACCTTAATGACATGCTCCATTGAAACCACTCCTCCTAACCTTACTCTTCCGTTATGTTCCAGCGCAAATCGAGTCAAGGAAAACTTTTCTCCCCTACTCGCCGCGCGGGCTGTATTGGCAGCTTCCCCATGCAACATACGCATATTGCGCAGTTTTACGTCTATTATACAGCCCTGTACATGTGAAAACAGCCTCGAAAATTTCCCGAGGCTGTCTGTGTTCATTGAAACTAATATGCCTTTTATCTCTGTACGCGACCGGAAGCGTCTCCGCCTGCCAATGTCTCTACTTCTTTTCTGGATACTAAATTAAAGTCTCCCGGAATGGTATGCTTCAATGCAGATGCTGCTACGCCGAACTCCAGCGCTGCCTTGAAATCTTTTCCATCAAGGAATCCGCAGATAGTACCGCCCGCAAAGGAATCACCGCCGCCCACGCGATCCACGATCGGATGGATGCTGTAGGTCTTGGAATGATAGAATTCCTTGGTATCTCTGGAATAAATGCAAGCAGACCAACCGTTATCGGATGCGGAATGGCTCACGCGCAGAGAGGAGATGCAGTACTCAAAATTATAATCTGCAACCATCTGCTCAAAGATGGACTTGTAACCTGCAAGCTCCAGATCCCCGCTGGTGACATCTGTGTTGCCCGGCTTATAGCCAAGTACAAGCTCTGCATCCTCTTCATTTCCAATGCATACATCCACATACTGCATCAGATTTTTCATAACTTTCTGCGCTTTCTCGGAGGACCATAATTTCTTGCGGAAGTTTAAGTCAACAGACACCTTTACATTATGTCTCTTTGCCGCCTTTAATGCTTCCTCTGTCAACACTGCCGCTGTGTCAGATACCGCAGGTGTGATTCCTGTGAAATGGAACCAGTCCGCTCCTTCAAAAATCGCGTCAAAATCAAAATCCTCTGGCTTTGCAGTAGAGATTGAGGAATGTGCCCTGTCATAAACAACTTTGGATGGTCTCATGGAAGAACCGGACTCCAAGAAATAGATTCCCAGTCTCTCGCCGCACTTTGCAATATTCTTTGTGCCAACATTATACTTTCTCAAAGCAGCTACTGCACACTCTCCAATTTCATTATCGGGAACTGCTGTAACAAACTCTGCATCATGTCCATAATTAGCAAGAGAAACTGCAACATTTGCCTCGCCTCCGCCATAGCATACATCAAATTCATCTGCCTGAATGAATTTCTCGCTGTTAGGAGTGGACAATCTTAACATGATCTCACCCATAGTAATCACTTTTTTCGCCATTTTATAAATTCCTCCGTTTTCATTTATTTATTATCTGATTTCCTGCCACAAAACCACCGCTTCGTTAGCGCTGTACCAGATGGATCGCAAAGCCGCCGAACTCACCCTTGAAATAAACCGCCTTCATATTTCCCTTTGCATCATACTTCGCTGTATCCATATCAAATGCAAAGCCTCTCTTCTCTAAATGATAGATAGCTCTGTTGATATAATTGGTCTGAACAGCAATATGTCCGTTTGCTCCCAGATATGGCTTCTTCATAATCTCAAAGCCTGTACCTGCAAAGATAGAGCTGTTGCCCACCTTCTTCTCAAAGCCAAACATCTTATTCAGAGAGGTAGCCACGCTATCCGCCTCATTCTCATCCTGTGCATTAATTCCAATATGCTTAAGCTCAAAGCCCAGCATCGTCTCAACCGCTTCTCTTGTCAGCTTCTCAATTCCAGCAAAATCACCAGCCGCAACCATAGCCTTATTTACCATCCAGCTTCCGCCGCATGCGATAATCTTATTAAAATCAAGATAATCACATACATTTGACGCATTGATGCCGCCAGTAGGCATAAACTTCATATTTACATAAGGAGCAGCCATGGATTTGATCATATTCAGGCCGCCTGCCGCCTCTGCCGGGAAGAACTTGACAACCTCAAGCCCCATCTCAATAGCCTGCTCCACATCACTTGGATTTGCTGTACCGGGTGTGATCGGGATACCCTTGTCCACACAATACTTTACTACCTTTGGATTTAAGCCCGGACTTACAATAAACTTTGCCCCAGCATTTACTGCACGATCCACCTGCTCTGTAGTAAGAACAGTACCTGCGCCAACCAACAGCTCAGGAAACTTAGACGCCATAATACGGATAGACTCCTCCGCCGCCGCTGTGCGGAATGTCACCTCTGCGCAAGGAAGCCCGCCATCAATCAAAGCCTTTGCCAAAGGCTCCGCATCCTTGACATCATCCAGCGCAATAACAGGCACAATACCTATCTTGCTGATCTCTTCCAATACTTTGTTCATTTTAACCTCCATTCTGCCGTGCTCCGGCAATGCAAGACTATATTCTAGCTTTTATTATAAATTTTGCCATATTTTTTGTCAAGTCAAAGCGGATATTTGCTATCCGCCTCGCTGTATACACATTCGCTTATAGCTGCAATCGCTGCGTTTCAAAATCAATCGCTGCCTACAAAGTAACGCCCTGTTTAAAGATCGCCATATCATGGAAGCCCGCTTCTTCCGCTTTCACCTTTTTGCCGGACGCCACAGCTAACACATACGCAAACAACTCCTGTGACAATTCCTCCATCGGCGTCTCTTCCACCAGCTTTCCTGCATTAAAATCAATCCAGCCGCTCTTCTTTTGATACAGATTGGAATTGCTGGAAATCTTCACAGTCGGCACCGGAGAGGCAAACGGTGTTCCCCGTCCTGTTGTAAACAATACAATATGCGCGCCGGAAGCCGCCAGAGCCGTAGCCGCCACCAGATCGTTTCCGGGTGCACTAAGCAGATTAAGCCCCTTTTGTGCCACCTGCTCCCCATAAGCCAGCACGCCCTTAACCAGCGCGCTTCCCGACTTTTGCGTACAGCCCAAGGATTTGTCCTCCAGTGTAGAGATGCCGCCCTTTTTATTTCCCGGAGACGGATTCTCATAGATCGTCTGGTTTTGGCTGGTAAAATAATTCTTAAAATCATTGATTAGATGCACCGTTTTCTGGCACAGCTCCT
>CAMWWW010000184.1 GCA_947178015.1 uncultured Clostridia bacterium | reverse complement strand
TTACGAGGTCTGCGAAGCAGGAAGCCCATTGGCTTTAGACAATGGGTAGTTCACAACTTATTCTTTATCCGAAGCTAGATAGATAAAATCATTTTTGAGAAAGGTTCGCTCAAAGAACCTTTCTCAAAATAATGATACCGCGACACTCCATTTATATACTAATATATCCCAAAGCACTGAGAATGGAGCTAATTAATATCAAAACGATGCAGATCGGAGCAATCCATTGTATCATAATAGAATATGACTTTTCTGCTTTAAATGGAGCTGAGCTCTTCACTTCCTCTGCAATGGCTGTCGGCTTTAAAATAAATCCGACAAACAGACAAGTAAGAAGTGCCACCACCGGCATGATAATGCTGTTACTCATAAAATCAAAGAAATCCAAGATGGACATTCCCAGAACCTTTATATGATCCCATATCCCAAAACCTAATGAGGATGGGATTCCCATTATAATTGCGTAAATCATCACCGCTGTGCAGGTAAACCCACGATTCCATTTTAATTTATCCTGAAGAAATGAGACAATTGTTTCCATCAAGGAGATCGCAGATGTCAGCGCGGCAAATAGTACCAGCACAAAAAACAATAGACCTATTATATTTCCCATTCTTTGAAATACTTTAGGGAGCGTGACAAACATCAAGGTAGGCCCTGTATTTAGTGCAGCTTGATCTCCACCAGAAAAGGAAAATACAGCAGGGATAATCATAAGCCCAGCGATAAAGGCTATCCCAGTATCAAACAGCTCTATCTGTCTGACTGATGCTTCCAAATTATCCTGTTTCTTCATATAGGAACCATAGGTGATCATAATCCCCATCGCCAAGGACATAGAATAAAAAAGCTGTCCCAGTGCAGCAAGTACGGTTGTTGGTGAAAATCGCGAAAAATCTGGCTTAATATAATAGATCACTCCATCCAACGCTCCCGGTATTGTCATCCCATACAGCGCAATCACCACTGAGAGCACCGCCAATATCGGCATCATCCACTTGCTGACGCGCTCAATCCCCTTTTCCACACCCAAAAATACAACCAATGCAGTAATAAATATAAAAAGGCTAAGCCAGACGACGGGCTCAAAGGGTTTCGAGATAAACTCGCCAAAAAATGAATCCTTTGCTGCTCGTTCTCCTGCTCCAGTCAGATAGACTCCCAGATATTTTGTCACCCATCCGCCAATCACGCAATAATATGGAAAAATAATAACTGGCACAGATGCGGTGATATAGCCAATAAAGGTAAATCGTTTATCCATCTTTCGAAATGCTTCAATAGCGCTCAATCCTGTTTTTCTTCCCAGCGCTACCTCCGTCAGCATAATAGTAAATCCAAAGGTCACTGCTAAAACCAGATAAACCAAAAGAAAAATACCTCCGCCGTATTTTGCCGCCAGATAGGGAAATCTCCAGATATTTCCCAATCCTACGGCCGATCCGGCGGCCGCAAGTACAAAGCCCAGCTTGCTTGTAAAATTACTTCTCTCTTTCATAAGCCTCCTTATCTATTCCAGAGGCTTATCTGCTGCGCGCAGACCTCTAGTATTTTTTTCTACAAGCTTGCGCGGCACCATAATCTGGTGAGAACAGCCCATACATTTCAAGCGGAAATCCATGCCGACACGCAGGATTTCCCACTCACTGCTGCCGCATGGATGCGGCTTTTTCAGCTTCACAATATCACCAACATGATATTCCATCATATTACAGGTTCCTTTCTGTCAGAATCTCTTCAATATGCAGAAGCTCCTCCTCAGAGAAATCCAGATGACCTATAATCTTTACATTATCCTCTATCTGTTTTACCTTGCTTGCCCCAATCAGCACCGTTGTCACCTGATTTCCTCGAAGCACCCAACTAAGCGCCATCTGTGCCAATGTCTGCCCTCTGTTTGCAGCAATCTCATTTAACCTAGATACCTTATCCACCACCTGCGGCGTCACATCGCTCTCATGTAAAAATACGCTTTTAGTTGCTCTGGAGCCTTCAGGAATTCCATGTAAATACTTGTCTGTCAAGAGTCCTTGCGCCAGAGGACAAAAGGCAATGGAGCCTACCCCCTCTTCCTTAAGAACCTGAAGAAGTCCCGTCTCCGGCGCACGATTCAACATGCTGTATTTCATTTGATGAATCAGACATGGCGTGCCATTTTCCCGCAAAATCTCCACTGCTCTTTTGGTCTGCTCTGCATTATAATTAGAAATCCCCACATACAAAGCTTTTCCTTGATGTACCATATCCGACAAGGCTCCCATCGTCTCCTCAAGCGGTGTCTCTGGATCTGGCCTGTGATGATAGAAAATATCTACATAATCCAGTCCCAATCTCTTAAGACTCTGATCCAGACTAGCCATCAGATATTTTCTGGAACCCCAGTCACCATATGGTCCCTTCCACATACCATATCCCGCCTTTGTAGAGACAATCAGCTCATCTCTGTAAGAAGACAGCTCACTTTTTAAAATTCTGCCAAAATTCTCTTCTGCCGCTCCCGGAATGGGACCATAATTATTTGCAAGATCAAAGTGTGTGATCCCTCTGTCAAACGCACCGCAAAGCAGCGCCTTCTGATTCTCCAACGAATCCGATGAGCCAAAATTGTGCCACAGCCCAAGCGCCAATCTTGGAAGCTTTAGACCGCTCTTGCCACAGTGCATATACTCCATTTTCTCATATCTTGTTTCTTCTGCCTGATACATAAACTATCCTCATTTCTGTGCATCTATGCACGTTTCATTTTAATATTTCTTTCCTTATCATACAAGATTATCAGACAAAACACAATAGTATCTTCACCGAAACCCTAATTCTCAAGTATATTAGAATATACTTTCCGTCAGCTATAGGGTAACATACCCGAATATCCATATTTCTTTCTATACTTAAAAAACATAATAACAGACAGCACAAGCGCCATAAGTTCTGCTGCCGGCGTTGCCAGCCATATCCCATTCACTCCCAAAATAGCGGGCAGCACAAGCATGGTAATGAACATAAACACAAAGGATCTGGAAAACGCCAGAATTGCTGAAACAACGCCATTGGACAATGCAGTAAACATACCGCTGGCAAAAATATTAAAACCAATAAAAAATAACGCCATTGTACATATCCTATTTCCCGTTATCGCCAAATGATACACTGCATTATCTGGTCGAGCAAATATAGATACCAGAGGTTTGGTTAGAATAAAGGATACCACCACAGTCAACATAGATATACCAGCAATTACCCTTAAACTAATTGCAATTAATTTCTTCAGCTTTCCATCATTTTGCTCCCCAAAATAATAACTAATCATAGGTGCCACCCCATAGGAATAGCCTGTATAAAGGGAGCTTGCAAACATCAGCACATACATAATAATTGTAACTGCCGCAACGCCATCCTCTCCCACATAACGAAGCATTGTCCAATTAAACATCATAGTTATGATCCCAGTAACCAGCGCAGTCGCCATCTCAGAACAGCCATTTGCGGCAGCATTAGCAAGAACCTTCAGCCGAAACACTGGCTTTTTAAAATGCAACAAGCTGTTCCTCCGGCTGAAGACAAACAGACCCACCACCGCCGTCACAGAATAGCCCAATCCGGTCGCAATGGCAGCACCGCTGATTCCCAATTCTAACACAGCGATCAATATATAATCAAGCACCATATTCAAGACACCGCCTGCCACGGAACAAATTAAGGAAAGCGTCGCTTTCTCACATGCAATCATATATAAAGTAAAATTATTCATCAGTAAAATAGGCACGGTAAACAGAAGATAACAGCTTAAATAATTCACACAATATCCCGCCACATCGGTGGAAAGATTCATTCCCGCAAAAACAGCATCCATTACCAGATACCCAAGTCCACACATTATCAGTCCAACTGCAACATTTATCAAAATTAGAAAAGTAAAATCCTCTTTTGCCTCCTCATACTTTTGTTCTCCCATTTTTTTCATAATAACCGCGCTTCCACCAGTAGCCAACATGGTAGAGATCGCTGTGACAAGCTGGATTATTGGCGCAGTCAAGTTAATAGCTGACAACCCATTCGTTCCAATTAAATTTGACACAAACAAACCATCTACCATGGTATAAAAAGACATAAACACCGTCATGGCAATGGTTGGGACAGCAAACTTTAAAATATTTCCTACTGTTACCGGTTTTGCATACACATTTTGTTTTTCCATAGATGTTCTCCTCTCATCTTGCATTTATCCCCTGCGTATAGTATCATAAACCATACAGTAACAGTACAGTCAATAGCAAATAAAAAAATATAGGAGTAACATCCATATGGAGAAAAACAATAAGCTGCTTACCATTGGACAATTCGCTGCGCTTCATGGCATTAACAAAAAGACCTTGATGTGGTACGACGAGATTGGACTATTTAAGCCCGCCACCATTAACCCAGAAAATGGATACCGTTATTATAACTACTATCAAAGCCCCATCTTAGAAACCATCCTTTTATTACGGGAGCTAAACGTATCCATTCATGAAATACAAGAATTTATGAAAAAACGATCGGCAAAGAATCTAAAATGCCTTTTAGAAGAAAAAATCAAAGATTTGGACCAAAACATTATCCACCTTCAAGCAGTTAGAAAAACCCTCTGCAACCATTATCAAAATATGATGACACTGCTGACCATGGACTTATCAGAAATCAGCATTGTAGAAAAGGAAGAACGCTATCTGGTGACAGTAGACATCGCTCAAGATATATCCTTTGAAAAAGAAGTGGAGCTCATTACAGCCGAAACGGCCAAATACCATCTCGGCCGCCTACATGAAGCATCCTATGGTTCCATGATCCCTGTAAACAGCCTGCAAGCTGGCAATTATACAGACTACACTAAACTTTTTATCGAAATTCCATTTCTAACACCAAAAGATGGACTGCATATACAACCAAAAGGAAACTATATAAGAGCCTTTCACAAAGGAGGATGGGATAAAATACCCCTGCGGTATCAGACCATTCTACAATATGCAGATACACAAGGACTAACTCTGTCAGGTTTTTCATACGAAAAAGGCATCAATGAAACAGTAATTGATCACATAGAAGATTATATTGTACAAATTGAAATACCGATTCTAAACTAAAACATACACTTGCAAAATAATAAATAACTCATTTTATA
>CAMWWW010000183.1 GCA_947178015.1 uncultured Clostridia bacterium | reverse complement strand
GAACAGATAAGGTAATCCTTATGTATGCTTCCTTACGCCGGTATTATCCGGTTCAAGTAATGAGGGTTAATGCCCGCAGGCATAATCTCAGCAAAAAGCTCCCCTAGCGTTGCAGTATTTTATTGTATCTGTAAAGTGAATACTATGTGAGTATATATGGAATAAAATAAAATGTCAATAGTATATTGTTTGGATTTGCATGTAAAGTCGATGAGAATGGCAGATTTTGAGTAATAGGAATAAAACGCAAGAAAGGATGGAAAAAATAGGAATAAGATGTTATAATGTTCGGAAAGGCAAAAAATAAGGAGATTGTGATATGAAGCAGAATTCTAAAATAAGAATACTCACCCATGCCATCTATATGATACTCTTTTATTCTTTTGCGGGAATTTGTGTCAGCTCAGTGGCTGCATTTTTTTCTGCGGAGTTATATCAGAGTCATTATGTACTTTGGACTTTTTTTGCAGCTTTGATTACAATCCCATTTTGTCTGATGCAGATGAGGCGGGATGGGCTTCTGGATAGAGAGAAACAAGGCGGGCTAAAGAGTATTTCATTTGATGGTGTTCTTGCCGTTGTTGTGCTGAGTATATCGGCGTGTGTCGCCCTCAATTATTGGATTAAGATGAGTGGTTTGATGAGGCTGTTTCATGGGTATGATAAGGTTGAGGAGTTAATATATGGGAACAGCCTTCTGGAAGAGTGTTTGGCGGTGGTGCTGGCGGCGCCTATTGTGGAGGAGCTTTTGTTCCGCGGGCTTGTTTATGGAAATTTTAAGAAGCTTTGGGATCGAAAAGGGGCAATGCTTGCGTCTTCGTTATTATTTGGCTTGTATCACGGAAATATGGTTCAGTTTATTTATGCGTTTCTTATCGGCCTTTTGTTGGTTTATCTTTATGAGGTATTTGGAACGATAGGTGCACCTATTTTGGCGCATATAGTAGCAAATGGGGCTTCTGTGCTTATGACGGAATGTTTGGATATGAGCTGGATTGAGAAGGGCAGCAGGATGCTTTTGTTTACACTTGTTTTTACGTTGACAGGAGTGCTCTCTTTTACATGGATCGCATGGAAGCAAAAGGGAAAATTGGAGAAATAAGACAGCTTAATAAAAAATTAACAAAATATGATGTGTTTTTAGATAATTTTATCTTATAATAACTTATAGAATTTATGGAGGACAGTGTTATGAAGAGGGAATATGACAGTATTGTAGTAGGCAGCGGCTTTGCCGGAGCAGTGGTGGCGAGAGATCTTGCTGAGCGCGGGAATGAGAGGGTGCTGGTTTTAGAGAAGAGAGATCATGTAGCGGGCAACTGTTATGATGTTTGTGATGAGCATGGAGTACTGATTCATCAGTATGGACCACATATCTTTCACACAAATATGGAACGAGTATATCAGTATTTGTCTCGTTTTACAGAGTGGTATAATTACAGCCATGAGGTCGTGGCAAATGTAAATGGGCAGATGATTCCAGTTCCGTTTAATCTCAATACACTTTATATGGTGTATGACAAAGAGATGGCGCAGAGCTTGGAGAAAAAACTTGTGGAGGCGTTTGGAGAGGGAAGCCGTGTGCCCATTCTAAAGCTTATGGAACAGGAGGATGAGGATTTAAAGGCAGTGGCAGAATATGTGTATGAACATATTTTTCTGCGATATACGATGAAGCAGTGGGGACAGAAGCCGGAGGAGATCTCCCCAGAGGTGACGGGAAGAGTTCCGGTTCTTTTGTCCAGAGACAATCGATATTTTCAGGATGTGTATCAAGGGATGCCTCTGCATGGTTACACGCCGATGGTGGAGGAGATGCTCTCTCATCCGGGTATTGTGCTGTCTCTTAACACGGATGCGAAGGATGTGGTAAAGCTTGAGAGCGGCGTGATATATGTGAAGGGAGAGCCATTTGACGGAAAAGTGATTTACACAGGACCATTGGATGAGTTCTTTGATTGCTGTTATGGCAGGCTGCCGTATCGTTCTCTGCGTTTTGTATTTGAGCATCTTAACACGGACAGTTATCAGGAGAAAGCTGTGGTGAATTACACTGTCAGCGAGGATTTTACAAGGATCACGGAATTTAAGAAACTGACAGGGCAGGAGCTGCCCGGTGAGACGACGATCATGAAGGAATATCCGATTCCATATACAGACAGCGAGACGGAAATTCCGTATTATGCGATTATAAATGACGAGAACCGCAATCTGTATCAGCGCTATCTGGATCTGGTAAAGGAATATCCCGGTTTTTATCTGGCAGGTCGTCTTGCCGAATATAAATATTATAATATTGATGCTATTGTGGAGCGTGCGCTCTCTTTGGCGGATCAGTTGATATCGGGGAAGTAAGGGAGGATGAAGATGAAGCTGTTATCAATAACAGTACCCTGTTATAATTCAGAGAGTTATATGGAGCATTGTGTGGAGAGTCTGCTGCCCGGTGGAGATGAGGTTGAGATTATCATAGTAGATGATGGTTCACAGAAGGACAGGACAAGTGAGATAGCAGATCGGCTGGAAAGAGAACATCCGGGAATTGTGAGAGCGATTCATCAGGAGAATGGCGGGCATGGCGAGGCGGTAAATACAGGTCTTGCCAATGCGACGGGTGTTTATTTTAAAGTGGTTGACAGTGATGACTGGTTAAATGAAAAGGCGTATATGCAGGTTCTGGATCTGCTCCGTGAGATGGTGGAGAAAGAGACAGAGCTGGATATGTTGATCTCAAATTTTGTCTATGAGAAGGAGGGTGCAAAGCGCAAGAGAGTGATGAACTACCACGCGGCGATCCCAAGAGGGGAGATTTTAACTTGGGATCAGGTTCGTGTTTTTACAAAATGGCAGTATATTCTGATGCATTCTGTTATCTATCGGACGCAGATGCTGAGGGACTGCGGGTTAAAGCTTCCTGCGCACACTTTCTATGTAGATAATATTTTTGTGTATCAGCCGCTTCCCTATGTTAAAACTTTGTATTATCTGGATGTCAATTTTTATCGATATTTTATTGGCAGAGAGGATCAGTCCGTCAATGAGAAGGTGATGATTTCCAGAATCGATCAGCAGATCAGAGTGAATAAGATTATGATCGATGAATATAATCTTTATGATAAGAAGCGGATTCCTTCCAGAAAGCTAAGGCACTATATGATGCAATATCTGGAGATTATGATGACAATTTCCTCGATTATGTTGATTCGCTCTGGCACACAGGAAAATTTGGAGAAGAAGAAAGAGCTTTGGAAATATCTTAAGAAAAAAGATAAGAGGCTCTACTTTAAGCTGCGCCATGGAATTATGGGGCGCACTATGAATCTGCCCGGCAAGGGAGGCCGCAAAGTCTCTGAGATGGGGTATAAAATAACACAGAAGTTCTTTGGATTTAATTAAGAATTGTTTAAATCTTGGCTCCTGCCCTTGCTTATAAAAATTGCCTGTGCTATAATCCGCTTTGTACAGCAGTACAAAACAAGTTAAGGGGGAGAGGAGAGAGAAAAATGAAAGCTTTTATCTCAAAATATAAACATGCATGGTGTCTTCTTTATGTATTTATTTATCTTCCATGGTTTTTCTTCTTGGAAAAGAATGTGATACATTACAACATTGTTCATATAAAATTGGATGATTATATTCCGTTTAATGAATATTTTATTATTCCATATTTTATGTGGTTCGCCTATGTATCATGTGCGGTTTTATTTTTCTTCTTTACCAATAAGGAAGATTATTACCGGCTATGTGCCTTTTTGTTTATCGGCATGACCATCAGCTTAATTATTTGTACAATATGGCCGAACGGGCATAATCTAAGACCGATGAGCTTTGAGAGGGAAAATATTTTTACCAGCATGGTAACTGGGCTGTGGAAAACCGATACGCCGACGAATGTATTTCCCAGTATTCATGTTTACAATTCCATTGGGGTTCATCTGGCGGTTATGAAGAGTGAGAGACTGAAAAAGAATCATGTGATTCGGATAGGTTCTTTTATACTGATGGCATCTATCTGCCTGTCCACCGTATTTTTAAAGCAGCACTCCGTTTTGGATGGCATAGGTGCAGGGATGCTCGGCGCATTTATGTATCGCATGGTTTATAAGACAGAACATGCATGGAGCAAGCGAGAAGTGGAAGAAAGAACCGCTTAATAACAGAAATATTGTATAATATAAGAGATGCAACAGAGCGAATCTGCGGCATCTCTTTCATTGATGAAAAGGGGGAAACTATGACAATCAGAGAAAAATTTGAACAGAAAAAACCAGTGCTTTCTTTTGAGATATTCCCACCCAAAAGAGGCGCCGCACTGCAAAATATTGATGAGACACTAAAGATATTAAGTGAATGTAAGCCAGATTTTATCAGTGTTACCTTTGGTGCAGGAGGAAGCTCCGATCACAACCGCACAATCGAGCTGGCGAAAAAAATAAAAAATGAATATCATATTGATCCAGTAGTTCATTTAACCTGTTTGACTTACACGAAGGAAGAGATAGATGCATTTTTGAGAGTGCTTAAGGAGAATGGACTGGAAAATGTGCTGGCTCTGCGGGGCGATCCGAATCCTGATCTTGCGCCGAAGGAGGATTTTCACTATGCATCCGAGCTGACGGCATACCTGAAAGAAAAGGGCGGTTTTTGTGTAGGCGGCGCCTGTTATCCCGAATGTCATCCCCAGTCGCCGGATCGCATAGCAGATATCACACATTTAAGGGAAAAAGTGGAGGCAGGGGATGAATTTTTGATTTCTCAGCTCTTTTTTGAGAATGAGATGTTTTATTCCTTTGTAGAAAGCTGTCGAATAGCGGGAATCCGCGTGCCTATCACGCCGGGTATTATGCCGGTGATCAATAAGGCACAAATTGAGCGCATGGTGACGCTTTGTGGCGCATCGCTTCCGGCGCGCTTTCAAAAAATATTGAGTAAATTTGAGAATGACAAGGAAGCATTGTTTGATGCTGGTATGGCATACGCACTTAGCCAGATTATCGATCTGCTCGCCAACGATGTAGAGGGAATTCATCTATATACGATGAATAATCCAGTTGTGGCAGGGAAAATCTGCGAGGGAATTAAAAATATTTTAAAAAGGTATTGACAAAAAAGAAATCTTATATTATACTGATTAGGCAGTCAAGTTGATGCGAAAATATGGGATCTTAGCTCAGCTGGGAGAGCATCTGCCTTACAAGCAGAGGGTC
>CAMWWW010000182.1 GCA_947178015.1 uncultured Clostridia bacterium | reverse complement strand
GTTTAAATCACAGGTATTCGGCTTGACAAAAATTGATCTCAATGCATATAAGGAGCGCCAGATGAAGCGCCGGATCGATGCTCTTATTGCCAAAAATAAATTTAAGGGCTACGATGATTATGTGGCCGCGATCAAGGCAAACGACAAGCTTTTGGAGGAATTTGTGAATTATCTGACCATCAATGTCTCTGAATTTTACCGAAATCCAGAGCAATGGAAGGTATTGGAGTCGGAGATATTCCCAGAGCTTATTAAGGTGAGCGGAAAAAATTTAAAGATCTGGAGTGCAGCGTGCTCGACTGGAGATGAACCGTATTCTCTCGCCATGGTGCTTAGCAAATTTGTGCCGTTGTCAAGCATCAATATCTTGGCGACAGACATTGATAAGCAGGTGATTGAGAAGGCGAAACTTGGTCTTTATGCAGAAAAGAGCCTTGCCGGGCTGCCAAAGGAATATGTCAGCAAATATTTTACAAAGGTGGGAGCTACCTCTTATCAGATCAGCAACGATATAAAAAAATGCGTGCAGTTTAAGCAGCATAATTTGCTGAAGGACTCCTATCCGACAGGGTATGATTTGATTCTGTGCCGCAATGTACTGATCTATTTTACAGAAGAGGCGAAGGAAGAGGTATACCGCAAGTTCAATGACACGCTGAGAAAAGGCGGAGTCTTATTTGTGGGCAGCACGGAGCAGATTATAAAGTATAGAGAGCTGAATTATGAATCTAGGAAGTCATTTTTCTATATTAAGCTGTAGAGAAAAAGTTATTTTTGATACGGAGTATAGCGAAAAGGAGCAGGGAAGATTTCTTTCCTGCTCTTTCTTAATAGAATGGAACATAATTCGCTGAATTTGATTATCTTTGGCAGAGAGAATGGAATATTGCTATTTCAACTGCAAGTAGCAGAAGGAATACAGGAAGTAGTTTTGGCAGTGTTCCGATTAGTCCTGCAAGTAAAAGCATGGCTGTTGGAACAATGTATTTTCGCGGATGGTGCCATAGATCGCTTTCTATTTTCCAGTGTCTAATTGGATAAAACCATTCCAGCAGAACAGAGAAAATCGCGCTTTGCAAGGCAAAATAAGCGGCTGTTAGAATCATCCATATAGAAACGCTTCCGTATGTTATCTGTAGGCTGCAAAGAAAAATGACATTTGCGATCAGATTGCAGGAGAAGAGGAACAGGCAATAAGGTGCGCAAAAGGTGTTTCTTTGACCGGGCAGAGAACGGATGGCCTGCTCGAAAGATGGATCGCATGACAACAGAATACAGATAGGAGTGTTCAATGACAAAATGGCAAAAACGATTGGAACAAAGGACGAGTCTATCTGTTTGAAAAAAAGCGGCAGTACACAAGCCACACACCACATAACAGCCATATTGAATAGATAATTTTTATGGTAGAGTAAATAGCGAAAAAAGTATCTCCCTATGGAGTGGTGTGGATGGTTTTTCCTTGTATGGATGGTTTTTCCTTCTGGAAGATAGAAAGCATAGCTATCTGTAGTTCGCAAAAGGATAGCCGCAAGAGTGCCATGGAGCAGGAGGAATGGTATGAAATAGGGTTTGTTTGCCAGAAAAAGGGCGGCAGCTAGTACAGAGACAGCCCAAAGACCAGCGAAATACCAATATTTTTTTATGGAGTAGAGAGCGGCGGTCAGAAGAATGGCATGTAGGATACAAAGAATACCTGCAAAGATTTCCGCGGCGCTCCAAACGGAGAAAGCCAGCAGTACTGCCAGAAGAATCGCCGTTTTCGTAAAAAATGTGTAGGTACCCAGAGCGGCTACATAGGAGAAAATAAATGCTCGGTTCGTAAAGGGAAGCATAAGTATATTTTGCATAAGGGAGGCGGTATTCTCTGAAGAAAGCGCCTGCCACATCACACCGGCGGAAAAAGTACTTACCATCAGATAGAAAATGGAAGGTGCAATTTGTATTTTTGTTTCAGCGATATGCAGTCCCCAATATAAAATAAGAGAGAGAAAGAGGGATTGTGTCAGTCTTTCGAATTTTGCGCCAAATAGGTTTTTGGCAAATGCTTTATATATCATTTTTATCATGCAGAGCCTCCCGAATGTTTACGGCATGAATTTGTTCCTGTTCAAAGGCTTGTCGGATTGTTCCATCTTCCAAGACGAGTACGCGATCGGATGTCAGCGTGATGCTTTCCAGTATATGAGAAGAAAACAAAACCGTCCCGTGTTCTTTGTAGTTGACAATTTGCTGATATAGATATTCGGTACTTTGAAAATCCAATCCGTTGACTGGCTCATCAAGCAAAAGCAGACGAGGCTTTAATGCAAAGGCGGTGATCAAAAATACTTTTTTGCGATTGCCGGTTGACAGATCTTTTAACAAAATATCCGTGTGGTCTTCAAAATGGAATCCCTGTATCAATTCGGATACATCGGTGATTTTTTTTCCATATGCGGAAAACACATAGGACAGATATTCCCAAAATGTAAAGTAGGAAAAGGAGCTGTCCTCAGCAAATACGGTGTAGCGGCAGGTTTTAAAATCCCGATTTCGCAGATCAACCGGTTGATCGTAATACCAGATGCCGCTGGAGCGAAATGTGGAGAGCAGGCTGGATAATACCTTTAGGAATGTTGTTTTTCCAGCTCCATTCAGCCCAATCAGCCCCACCACCTCATGCTCGGCTAATTCTATAGAAAAATCAGACAATACCATTTTTTTGCTGTGATACCATGCGCTTAGATTTTTGATGCTCAAGAGAGGGTTTCCCATTTTACATCCCTCCCTCATTTTCTTTTTTCCATGTTGTATAAGCAGAATACAGAAATACCCCGCCTAAGAGAACATAGAGTGCAGCCATCGGATAGTTGCCGGATACACCGCTTAGAATAGCGGCCACCAACCAAATCAAACCCATAATTCCTCGAATATATACATGACGCATACTTATTACCTCCTGAAAGTTTTCTTTTCTTGATTTTTATAATTGCATTATAACAGAAAAAGAAAGCTCATGCGGAAGTGTCCATGAACGGTAGAATTTTGACCACGAAAAAAGTGGTAAGACATTTGACACATCGTTCAGCGTGAAGAATGAGAATATGCTCTAGCTCATGGGTATCCCTTGGTAGGATAACGTGGCAACGGCGCGGAACGTGTTGCCATTACAAGAAGTCTGCACGGTGCCATCGTACTTTTCAGCGGCAGTCTGGGCGCTTTTTAAACCCCAGCCATGCAATCCATTTTCTTCTTTTGATGTTTTTAGCGCGCCGTCTTGTATAATCGGAGGAACGGCAAAGCTATTTTCTACCTTTATCACTAACATGTGATGGATGCGGCGAATGGTAAGTAGAATAAATCGTTCTTCTTTTTCTGGCACTTGGCGCGCTGCCTCCATAGCGTTATCCAAAAGATTTCCAACTATCGCACACAAATCAGCACTTTTTAAGTTTGTGTGGCGTGGAAATTCAATCTGTGCTTGATATCGTATATGGTTGCTTTCGGCTGCTTGGGCTTTGCTGTTAATAAGATAGTCGACCGTTTCGTCGCCTGTCCATACAGTGTCTGTGATTTCCTGTACAGGGGACTGTAGCTCATCCAGATACTGCACAGCTTCTTCTAATTTTCCACGAGAAAGAAGCTGGCGCAGCGCGCCGATATGATTA
Source organism: uncultured Clostridia bacterium (assembly GCA_947178015.1). Classification (GTDB taxonomy): domain Bacteria; phylum Bacillota; class Clostridia; order Lachnospirales; family Lachnospiraceae; genus RGIG8607. The sequence continues at coordinate 1,608 of CAMWWW010000182.1, read as the reverse complement.
TGAAAATCATGAAATAATTTTGCATTAATTGCATACGCATGGTTCAAAGTATGATAGTCTCGTTCCAATAGCTCGGCTTGTTCGGATTTTAGCCTTGCAAGCTCCTTTTCGACCTCGTATTGCCGATTCATATTGAACACCAAAACAAACATCATCAGAATCACAGCCAAAATCGTCCACATATACAAGGTATCATCGGCAAGCGGGAGAATGGTTTGCTGCGATAAAGTGACGACGGCGATAAAACCTGTCACCACAAGAATATAGGCATAGTGAAATGCTTTTTTTCTCGTTATATTGGAATGTTTCCAGAGATAGAGCGAAAGCGTAAGGAGTAACAGATGGAGCAGCCAGACGGCAAGCTGGCCGTTTGCCGTGCCATCGTCAAAAAATGCCGGAGAATGAAACAGTACACCTAACCATGCTGCAATTAGAAATTGAAAGAAGGAAACCGCAATCTCATAACATATTCCGATAAATAAGCCGAGTCTGGTGTCCGCACCTTGGAAGCGGCTGGCGCAGACAACAATCCAGATAGTTTCGAATGGGACGCGGTAAAAATCTGGCAGCTCTATAATAGACAACACAGCAGAAAGAGCAACGACACCGACCAATGATACCATCGCATAATTTCTGCTTTGCTTTTTTGTAGATAAAATCCGACAAACTAGAAACAGACACACACCGACTCTTATACATCCGGCTGCAATACTAGAAAAAAGGAAAAATAGATTTGTCATATATGTGTCCCCCAATAATGATTAATTTGCTCCTTCACCTGCTGTAAATGAGATCGGCTAATGGGGAGAGACTTGCCGTTTTTTAATATCGCCATACCATCTTTCACCTGCATAATATGTATTATATTTACGATGCAGCCCCGATCAATATAAATAAACTCTTCCTCGCCCAATTCTTCATAGACCTGCTGTAAACTCTTTCGCACTTTCGATACTCCGCCGGCGGCAATAATGCTTGCATTTTTCCCATCGCGTTCAATATAGAAAATTTCTTTGTATGAGATTTTTTCGAGGCGGCTGTTTGTCTTTATGGTATAGGCTTTCCCATCTTCCAATTCCATTAATTTGACAACATCCTGTATCGCAGCGGGGAGCCGTTTTTCCATATCATCCTTTGGCACATATCGAAAGATGGACAGTTCAAAAGCATCAATGGCATATTCTATATGAGAAGTAATAAAAATAATTTTTACATTTGGAAGATAGGGCTTTACTTTTTTTGCCAGCTCCATACCTGTATTCCCCGGCATTTCGATGTCCAGCAGGATGAGATCAAAGAAAAAATGATCCTCCACAATATCATAAAGCAGGGCGTCGCTGGCTGTGTAAACCGTTATCTCACCAACACTTTCACATTGTCTTAGACATAGTTCCGTTATCTTCTTGTGGGTTTGAGCGGCGGCGTTATCATCATCACAAACCGCTATATATAACATACTATCACCTCGCTTTCGAGAGATAGTATACTACATTTTTCTGAGATTCTCAATGAAAAATGGTGCGGTTGAATATTGGATGTATTTTTTTATATATTCACCAGTTTACAACTTTTTGATAAAGTATAGATTTATGTAAAGGCGATTTGTGT
>CAMWWW010000181.1 GCA_947178015.1 uncultured Clostridia bacterium | reverse complement strand
AGTCTCACTACGTCAAGGAAAACCAGCCTTATTTTTCATCCCATGGCAGAACGTCGCCCGGCTCGCGCAGGTGTTCCAAAATCTCTGCCACCCCTTCTCCGGTTACGGAGCTGACAAAGAAAATATCTTTGCATCCTGCATTTCTAAGCCATCCTGCTGCCAGCTCTGCTCTTGCGCCGGGCTTGTCAATCTGTGTGACAATCCCGATCACCTCCCTGTTTACCATACAGGTAATATTGGGCGGATACAACGTGTAGGACTCTGTCGCGCTGGCAAGCAGACCAACGACGTCTGCCTCATAGGAATACAGAGCCAACGCCCTGCCAAGTATCTTATTTTCTGCGTACTCCCCCGGCGTGTCGATAATCACATCATAATGATTGATGTACTGTGTTTTGTGATACATAATCCGCTCCCCGCGCATTGCCTGCGTCAGCGAGGTTTTTCCACATTCACTGCGGCCCATCAGAATTATTTTTTTCATGCCCAGCCTCGTCTGCCGTCTAGGTGCGGGTTATCTCGCACACGGTAAATGCAAGCTTATCCTGTGTATAGTCGAGAATCGACCGCAGGGAAGCCTCGACCTCCGAGATGCTCCCAGTTATAATTAGCGTCCCGCTAAAGCGGTCCACAAATCCCAGCTCTATCCCAGATGCCTTTATGGCGAGATCTGCGGCGATCACAGCCGTCTCACTCGGACTCATCGTGACAATGCCGATCGCGCCTCCTCCCGTGTAATCCACGGCGGGATCAAGTCCCAGCTTCTGATACAGAATGGTATCTGGGTTCGCTATAATATGCGCCAGCGTAATCTGTTTTCCGGGCACCAGCTCTTGGACAATTCTCATCTTATCTTCCCTATCCATTTGCCTAGCCTCCTATCTGGCAGCGCAGACCACAGTGCTCTGCCGTCCTTAAAAGCCCCTGCATATACTCCTCTGTCATCGGCTCAATATCGGCAAGCGTATAGGTTCTGCCAAGCCCAGTATATTTGTCCTGTCCCAGCCTGTGATAAGGAAGCAGATGAAGCTGTTTCACTTTTGGCAGGGAGGCAGCAAATAAAGAAATATCGCGGATTTCCTCTTCTGTATTATTAAAGGTCGGAATTACAGGGACACGGATGATCAGCTCCTTTGCATCCTGCGCAATGCGCCTCGCATTTTCAAGAATCCTTTCATTGGGCTGCCCGGTAAATTGCTTGTGCTTGTCCGAATTCATGTGCTTGATATCCATCAGGTACAGATCCAGATAGGGAAGCAGTTTCTGTATTTCCTCGTAGGGTGCACAGCCGGTGGATTCAATCGCCGTGTGATAGCCCCGCTCCTTTGCTGCGCGCAAAATCGCGGCTGAGAAATCCGGCTGAAATAAGCACTCTCCTCCCGACAGAGTAATCCCTCCGCCGGAGCGCCTATAATATGCCTCATCCTTATCCAGCTCCGCCATCACCTCCGACACGGTCACATCACGCCCAATCACCTTTTGTTTGCCCGCCACTGTCATATTCTGAATCTTGAATTCTTGTGACTCAGGATTGCAGCACCAGCGGCAGCGCAGATAGCAGCCCTTTAAAAAAACTATGGAGCGGATTCCCGGACCATCATGGATGGAATATCTCTGAATATCAAATATTCTACCCTGAATTCCCCAGTACTCTCTGTTTTCTTCCATATATTCTCCCTATAGTCCGTTTTGCTCTGTCCGGTTGATAATGTCATCTTGAAGGGAGCGGGACAAGGTAGTAAACAATGCACTGTAACCTGCCACGCGCACCACTAGCGTCTTATATTTCTCTGGATTCTTCTGTGCATCCAGCAAGGTTTCGCGGCTGACCACATTAAACTGCATATGCATCCCCTTCTTGTCAAAGAAGGTGCGGATCAATGCGGTGAAATTAAGAAGTCCGGTCCTTCCCTTTAATGCAGAAGGATGGAACTTTTGATTAAACAAGGTACCATTCGATGCGATCGCGTGATCCAGCCTTGCCACAGAATTTGCTGTCGCGGTGGGTCCGTGCACGTCTCTTCCTGACATTGGTCCCACTCCATCCGCAACCGGCGTGTTCGCAAGACGCCCATCCGGCGTTGCTCCAGTCTGCTGACCCAATGGCACATTGGCTGATACAGGATATAAGCCTGCCTGAAAGATTCCGCCCCTTGGATTCTTGTACTTCTCCAGCGGCTTTGTATAAGTATACGCCACGTCGCGGGCAAATAGATCGACTTCTTCTATGTCGTTTCCATACTTTGGAACCGCTTCAATCAACGCGAGAATCTCGTTGTAGCGATTCTTCTTCTCCTCGCTCACGCTGCCGGAAAGCGCCGTCACAAAAATCTGCGCTATCTGTTCCTCGCTCACCGTCTTCCCCATGCTTGTCATGGCTCTGACCACTTCCTTTGTGACTTCCTCCGCCTTCTGCGCTGAGATGCCTCGTCCAAAGTTATTCTCCAGCGCCTCCTTCAGCTCTGCCATCGACACCGTGCGATCCTCAAACACCAGCTTTCTTACCGCACTGAGAGAATCTGCCACATTGGCGATACCAAATCCCTGAGGACCTGTGAAATTATAGACTGCACCGCCCTCCTGTGTGCTCTTTCCCCGCTTAATACAGTCATCCAGCATACAGGATTCAAAAGGCAGCGGGCAGCGCTCTGCATGAGCGACATCTATGGCATTGTCCGCATTGACCAAAAGGCTGATCATATATTCCATCTGAGCCTTATAGGCGCTGTAAAATTCCTCAAAAGTCTTCATCTGTGTCACGTCGCCCGTGCGGATTCCAACCTGCTCGCCCTTGTCCATACCATTGGAAAATACCAGCTCCAGCACGCGGCACATATTGAAAAATGCGGCATCGTGCCAGCCCTCTGTCTTGCCAGCCTTCTGCGGCTCCACACAGCCGATAATATTATAGTCTCTTGCATCCGCCAGTGAAATCCCTCTGTTGACCAGTGCCGGGATAATCACCTCATCATTGTAATATGCGGGAAGACCGATGCCTGTCCTTGTCACCTCAGCCGCCTTGAGCATCAAATCGGTCGGCGTGCCGTTCCACACGCGGATTGACAGAGAAGGCTGCGGCAGCGGCACCTGAATGGACGCCTCCAGACACATAAAGGACAGATCATTGGTCACATCCATACCCTCGCTGTCCTGTCCGCCGACAATCAGGTTCTGGAACAAGCCATAGCCGGCAAAACCCTCCGCTGACGCCGCGTCCCTCACCTTATTTAAATCATTCAGCTTTACCCAGATATTATCAATTAATTCTTGTGCAAACTCCCTTGTAATTCTGCCTTCTTCCAAATCCTTCTTATAGTAAGGATACATATACTGATCAAAACGTCCCGGCGAGATCGAATGTCCGCTTGATTCCACCTGCAACAGCATCTGCACAAACCAGAAAGACTGACACGCCTCATAAAAGCTCGTCGCACCAAACTCCGGCACTCTGCGGCAGTTCTTCGCCATCTGCATCAGTTCAGCCTTCCTCACCGGATCGCTGCACTGTTCCGCTTCCTTCTGCGCCAGATCGGCATAACGATTTGCATAATGAATCACCGCATTGCAGCTTGTGATCACGGCATTTAAAAAATGACTCTTCTTCGCATAGTCCGCATCCCCCGGCATACAGGAAGCTAACTCATCTTCTGCCTTCTTGCGGATTCCACTATAACCTATCTCAAGCACTTCCCAATATTTCACTGTGACATGCCCCACGCCGTTATAGAAATAATTCCCCGCCGTAAACATATTATGATCCTGCGCCTTGCGTGTCTCAGGAGTCATATAGGAAGCAGCCAGCTCGCTGGTGGTCTTTCCCTTCCAGTATTGATACACCTCATGCAGCGTCTTCTTCGTATCCTCTGCTATGTAGAACGGATCTGCCGCGCGCTCTGCAATCGTGTCGAATTCTTCCTCCAGCCACGCAAAAGAAAATTCTGGGAATACTTGACAGCCCCTTGGTTTCTTTGTCGTGCTTCCAAGCAGCAGCTCACCCGGACGTATTACAATCGGAATATGAGCAAGAATCTTCTCAAATGCCAACGCTCGTCTGGTTATGATCGGCATCCCTTCCGTCTCCTTGTAGGATTCTGTCAACAGGACCGCACGATCTGCTTCAATCTCCGGCAGCCTTTTGTACAAATCGTCGATAAGCGCCGGAATTCTTGGGCTTTTTGCGACTGGCTCCGCATTATACTTCATACCCTTCCTCCTTCTCATTTTATTTCGCTCCGGCAGTCTGCCAAGCCCTGATTTCAACATGACAGACCCTCTCCGATGCCATACTTTTATTATACTCTTGCGCCCAAAGCTTGTCAATGGAAATCCAAGCAAAAACAACATAAAAAAAGAAAAATCAACAATATCCCTCTCTTTATTTTCTACAATCCAAACAAAACCCGTATGGTTTTTATCGGATTGTCTGTCTCATACCCACAGAAAGCCTTGATCTCCTCCGCCGCGCTGCTCATGGCATAGGAGCAGCCAGCCAACGCGAGCATCTCCTTATCATTTTTGTTGTCCCCGAAAGCAAGCACCTCCTGCGGCGCAATGCCAAAAGTGACAAGAAACTTATCAAGCCCTGCCCCCTTATGTACGCCCGCTGCCGTGTATTCCATCCAATTTTTTGAAGTATACACGTTATGAAACTTGTGATTCCAATACGCTGCGACAGCACCGGCATAGCGCTGTACATCCTCAGCATGATAGATACCAATTTTCAGATATTCCTCCGGCACCCTCTTCATACAGCTCACACGCTCCACATGATGGTGCATGGTCTCCCGGAAATAAGCGGCAAAGTGTTCCGATTTTGGCAGCATATAGGCCAGATAGCTTCCATATAAGGCAACCTCGGCCTCCGTCTCCATATAGATCTCCCGCATAAAGGAAAAACCCGCCTCTCGGTCAATCGGAAACCTGCCTATCACCTCCGACTGATAGCTCACAAAAGCTCCATCGCTCGCAATAAAGCCTATTTCCTCTGCTACATTGCCAAAAAGATGCTTGAGATCTGCATAGGGTCTGCCGCTCGCCGCCACAAATAACACACCCTTCTCCTTTAATGCATGGATTGTCTCCACAGCCTCCTTCGGCAAAGTTTGCTCTCCTCCTCGCAGCAGGGTTCCATCCACATCACTGACCACCAATTTTATCATCTACCTAACCCCTTCCATCCACCAGCCTCTTAAATTCTGCAAGATCCGCCTGTGTACATTCCTCCGTGCCATATCTTGCATTTTCATAAATTCCTCGTATTCTTTGC
>CAMWWW010000180.1 GCA_947178015.1 uncultured Clostridia bacterium | reverse complement strand
ACTATGATATTACACTTAGTGGAGCAGAATGTCAAGTGATATTTGAATATCTGTTGATTTTTGGATAATGAGAATTTTATTGTAAAACCTTTCTATAAATTTTTGTGTTAGAAGCATAGTGTAGTCATTTGGCATAGTTGTTTTCTTGTCACATATATATAAAGTAAGTGAGTGGTAGTTTCCAAAGAAAGGGGTATCATGGAGAGAGCGGTCAGTATTGCGAAGGTTATGGTTCTGGAGGCGGCGATTAGTTTGGCGGCATTGTGCTTGTTTGCACTGGTGCTGATGAAGCTTCAGCCAGAAGAGAGTACAATCCGAATGGGAATAAAATTTGTGTATGTGGTGGTGAATCTCGTGGGAGGGCTTTTGATTGGCAAGGTAATGCATCAGAGAAAGTTTTTGTGGGGAGTTTTGACGGGGGTTATGTATTTTGTAGTGGTGTCTGTGGTGTCCTTTGTGGTGCATCAGGGATTTTATGTGGATGTGCAAAATGCGGTGGTGACTTGTTTGTTGTGTATTGCCGGTGGAATGATAGGCGGTATGATCAGCTAAAAACTTCATAGAAAAAGTGCTTCCAAATTTCGTAAGATTATGCTATAATAGAAAAACGTGTAATATAAGCTTAGATCATGCGAGGAGGATAGAAGAATGAAGCATATCAAGACTCTTAGTACAGGCACATTAAAAGAAACAGTAAAGAAGGGCGGCTGCGGCGAGTGCCAGACTTCCTGTCAGTCTGCGTGCAAGACTTCTTGTACAGTGGGAAATCAGAGCTGCGAGAATAAGTAGTGCTATCTGCAAGAAATGGATTTGTAGGGCACGGAAGCGTGAGGATGGAGCGTGCCTGAAGAAGAGTTTATTTCGGGCACGCTCTAGAGCGTGTTTTTTCACTTTGCAGAAGGAACGAATGGTGTTGCGCATGGCAGCTTTACTGTCCGCCATAGGCGGAGAATCTCGCAGGGCGAGATTCTTTTTTATGTGCGGACTCGTGCTGGATATGCCACAGGGCGCATGGCGTCGGAGTTTGTGTGTGGGCATGAAGATAGGTGTGTAGTAGGCTGTTGACGCAGTATAGATACTGGGAGAGGATAAAGGAATAACGTGATTCATCAATATAAAAATAATGGATATAATATTGTATTAGATGTAAATAGTGGATCGGTTCATGTGGTGGATGAGATTGTGTATGATGTAATTCCATTGCTTGAGAGGATATCTGCGGATGAGGTGATGAGGGAGCTGGCGGGAAAGTATGGAAAGGACGAGCTTTCGGAGGCGATCGCGGAAGTGATTTCGCTTAAGGAGGCAGGACAGCTTTATACAGAGGATACCTATAAGGAGTATGTGCTGGATTTTAAGAGGCGAAAGACGGTTGTAAAGGCATTGTGCTTGCACATCGCTCATGATTGTAATCTTGCCTGCCGTTATTGCTTTGCGGAGGAGGGCGAGTATCACGGCAAAAGAGCGCTTATGAGTTTGGAGGTTGGTAAGAAGGCGCTTGATTTTTTAATTGCACATTCTGGAAATAGAAGAAATCTGGAGGTTGATTTCTTTGGCGGAGAGCCGTTAATGAACTGGGAGGTTGTGAAGGAGCTGGTGCTTTACGGTAGATCGAAGGAGGCAGAGCATAATAAGCTGTTTCGTTTTACATTGACGACAAATGGAATGTTGTTAAATGAGGAAGTGATGAATTTCTGCAACAAAGAGATGAGCAATGTGGTGCTCAGCCTTGATGGCAGAAAAGAAGTGAATGACAGAATGAGGCCAAGCCGGAATGGGAAGAGCAGCTATGATGTGATTGTGCCGAAATTCCAAAAATTTGTCGAGAGCCGAAAGCAGGCTAGATATTATGTTAGAGGTACCTTTACTCGTCATAATCTGGATTTTGCACAGGATGTTCTTCATTATGCGGATCTTGGATTTACGCAGTTATCGATGGAGCCAGTGGTCGCTGCGCCGGAGGAGGAGTACGCGATTCGGAAGGAGGATATTCCTGCTATCTGTGAGGAGTATGATAGATTGGCGGTAGAATATATAAAACGGCAGAAGGAAGGGCGTGGGTTCCAATTCTTCCATTTTATGATTGATTTAGAGCAGGGGCCTTGCGTGGCAAAGCGATTGTCTGGCTGTGGTTCCGGCACAGAATATCTGCGGTTACACCGTGGGGTGATCTCTATCCTTGTCATCAGTTTGTCGGGGAGGAGAAATTTCTTCTGGGAAATGTGGAGGATGGGATTACAAATACGCAGATTCGTGATGAATTTAAGCTGTGTAATGTGTATGCAAAGGAAAAGTGCAGGGAGTGTTTTGCACGGTTTTACTGTAGTGGAGGATGTGCGGCAAATTCCTACAAATTCCATGGTTCTATCACAGACGCTTATGATATTGGCTGTGAGCTGGAAAGGAAACGAGTGGAATGTGCGATTATGATAAAAGCGGCATTGGCCGATAATCAGGAAGGAGAAGAGGGATGAATACAAATGCAAATTCTAAGACGAAATATATCTTAGAGCTGGCTGCATTGTTAGCGGTAATGCTGCTAATTGGTCTGACGGTTGTGTTTGGTATTGGACAGACGAAAACGGGAGCTGCCAAAAATATTAAGCTTGGACTTGATTTGGCAGGCGGTGTGAGCATTACCTATGAGGCAGTTGGAGATTTTACACAGGAGGAGCTGGCCGACACGGTGTACAAGCTTCAGCTTCGTGTGCAGAATTATAGTACAGAATCTGACGTGTATCAAGAGGGCAGCAACCGGATTAATGTGGAGATTCCCGGTGTGACAGATGCCAATACCATTTTGCAGGAGCTTGGAAAGCCGGGCGCCCTGTTATTTGTCGATATGGAGGGCAATGTCATTATGACAGGAAGCGATGTGGAAGATGCACAGCCTGCTTCTTATAATGATTCTACAACAGGTTTAAGGGAATATATTGTCTCTTTACAGCTTACCGAGACAGGAAAACAGGCATTTGCCGAGGCGACGGAGAAGGCTGTGGTAAATCATGATGCGATATTGATTATATATGACAATATGATTATCAGTGCGCCCAGTGTGCAGACGGCAATTACAGACGGAAGATGCCAGATTACCGGGATGCCGGATTATGACACGGCATCGAATCTGGCTTCCACGATTCGCATTGGTTCCCTGCCTCTGGAATTAAAGGAACTGCGATCCAATGTCGTTGGTGCAAGGTTGGGAGAGGAAGCGATCTCCACCAGCTTGATGGCGGGATTAATTGGATTTCTTCTTGTGATTGTATTTATGATTTTGGCATATCGTATTTCTGGCGTGGCATCTGCGATCGCTCTTACTTTGTATGTGGGGCTTATGCTGGGTCTGTTAAATGCGTTTGATTTAACTTTAACTTTGCCGGGTATTGCGGGTATTGTTCTGTCGATTGGTATGGCAGTGGATGCAAATGTTATTATCTATGCAAGAATTAAGGAGGAGCTTGCAGCGGGCAAGACGGTTCAATCGGCAATTAAGGTTGGGTTTAATAAGGCGATGTCTGCTATTATCGACGGCAATGTAACAACGATTATTGCGGCTCTGGTGCTGATGTACAAGGGCTCCGGCACAATCAGGGGATTTGCTCAGACCTTGCTGCTTGGTATCGTGCTGTCCATGTTTACAGCATTGGTGATATCTAGGTTTGTTATGTATTTGTTCTATCATCTTGGATTCCAAGATGTGAAATGGTATGGTGTTCAAAAAGAAAGAAAAACGATAAATTTTGTGAAACCAAAGAATCTGTTCTTTGGCATATCGGCGGCGTTGATCGTATTTGGCGTGTGCTTTACCTTTGTCAATCGTTCCTCCATCGGCGGTGCGCTGAATTACAGCATAGAATTTGCGGGAGGTACCTCGACAAATGTCACATTTAACGAGGATTATACGTTGGCAGATTTTGAGACTACGGTGCTTCCTGTTATCAGGGAGGTGACAGGCGATGAGACACCTCAGCTTCAGAAAATTGAGGGCAGCACAGCGTTTGTCATTAAAACGAAGGAGCTTGATACAGATACCAGAAAAGCTCTGAATCAAGCCTTGGTAGAGCAGTTTGGTGTGGATGAAACGTTGATTACCGCAGAAACCATCAGCCCAAGTATTAGCTCTGAGATGAAGAGTGATGCGATAATAGCCGTTATCATAGCGACCATACTGATGCTTCTCTATATCTGGATTCGCTTTAGTGATATAAAATTTGCGGCAAGCGCGGTGATCGCGTTGCTGCATGATGTGCTGATCGTATTTGGTTTTTACGCAGTATCCAGAATTGCTGTCGGAAATACTTTTATTGCTTGTATGCTGACGATTGTGGGATACTCCATTAATGCAACGATTGTAATATTTGACCGTATTCGGGAGAATTTAGCGGATAAGACAGAAGAGATCGATTACAATGATATTGTAAATAAGAGCATCACGCAGACATTGACGAGAAGTATCTATACGTCTCTTACCACTTTTGTGATGGTTATGGTATTGTATATTATGGGAGTTGCCTCTATCCGAGAATTTGCTCTTCCTCTGATGGTCGGAATTGTATGTGGTGCGTATTCTTCTGTATGTATTACAGGTTCCTTGTGGCTAACTATGAAAAATATTTGGGAGAAATATAAGAAGTAAATATGGATATAAAATTTTCTTGACAGTTTTTTAACTCTATGATAAAGTAGGTAGAAAATAAAAGCAATGAAGGCGTTAGTAGATATCTGTTTTCCAGCAGAGAGGGGATTCCAGCGGCTGAGAGTATTCCTTGGTTCAGGCAGATGTTGAATTTCCCGCTGGAGCTGTGCTTCTGAAGGAGTTTCTTTCTCTGGTAAGAAGTGCCGGTATAAGCACGTTACGCTGTTTGAGTGCCTGTGTTAGCAGGAATCAGGGTGGTACCGCGGAAAAGAACCTCCGTCCCTATGGGATGGAGGTTCTTTTGTGTACAGGGATGTATACGAAGATCCATTGCGGTATGTGCACAAACAAATGGTGTGGTGGATTAGAAAGGAGATTATTATGGACAACAGACTGAAGCAAATTAGGGAGGAAGCCATGAGACAGATTGAGTCCTCCGATGCACTGGATAAGTTGAATGATATTCGTGTTTCTTATCTTGGAAAAAAGGGTGAACTGACTTCCCTGTTAAAGAGCATGAAGGATCTGACCGCGGAGGAAAGACCAAAGTTTGGGCAGATGGTAAATGACGTCAGACAGGTGATTGAGAGTAAGCTGGAGGAGACAAAGGCGAAGCTTTCTGCTTTGGCTAGGGAGGAGCAGATGAAGGCGGAGGTTATCGAT
>CAMWWW010000179.1 GCA_947178015.1 uncultured Clostridia bacterium | reverse complement strand
TGAAGAAAAATAAATAAGAATAATGTATAAAAGCCCCATGCGATCGTGCTTTCCAGACAAAGAATTCCCTTATAATTAAAAGGTTTGTCATTGTAATCCCACCAGATACAGCCAAATATTTTCTGCATAATAATCGCTGTCACATATTCCAGCGATGTCGCCAGAAACGTGCCGCCAAAATAAAGTGCCAGCCAATTCCCTTCTAATGGCCGCAGCACAAAATATACAGTAAGCGCACCCACACCATAGATCGGACACATTGGTCCATGGATAAATCCTCTGTTTGTCAGTTTTTTATTACAAAATGACATATAGATGGACTCAACCAACCAGCCAAGAATACTATAAATCAAAAGCCAATGAACCACATGATAGACATCTGTACCAAAAAAAGGCATGTCCCAAATTTTCATTCTTCCCCTCTTTTCTACATACTGCCAGACAGTATATCCTCTGTCTGCCGATATAACATCCATAAATCTTTGCATCAGCCGCATATAAAAAATGCCAGCACAATGCCAAGAACCGCACCTGCCAGCACCTGCAATGGCGTGTGGCCAATGTATTCCTTCAAAAGCTCCTCCGGCAATCCTTTGTATTCATGGTTAAAGGTACTTACCATAAGATTGAGAAGCTTTGCCTGTTTTCCTGTTTCCCGCCTGACGCCCATGGCGTCGTACATCACTATCACAGCCAATATAAAGGCTATGGCAAATTCCGATGAAGCTGGACCATGGATAATTCCTGCCGCAGTGGTAAGAGCACATACTGTGGAGGAATGTGAGCTTGGCATACCACCCGATCCAACCAAACGCTCCGCGTGAAATTCCTTTGTCATCAGCATATTTATGCCCGTCTTTAGTGCCTGCGCTGTAATCCAGCCGATCACAGCGCTCAAAAAAAGTTTGTTATTTCCTAGTATCACTATAAACTCTGCGATATCCCATTTCATACCGCAGCAGCCACCTTCCTGCCTCCAAATCGGTGTAGTGTCTCCACCAGACCACAGTGCTTATCTGCAAGCATAACCACCATCCCCTCCCAAGTCTTAGGAGGAATAATGGTGAGAGGCCACATGTGCCTTAGTATAATATCGCGCTCTACTCCATTTAGCTCAAAAATATGGTTGGCATTTTTTAGAGCCTTTGCTGGATGGGTAAAGCCATGAAAATGCTCCCCTGTTTCCTTCGCGTGCGTGTGCCAATCGTATAAATATAAGTCATGCAGCAGCCCGCCTCTTGCAGCAGAACAATAATCAAGGTCAAACCGCTTGCAGACCTTATAGCTGTAGTAGGATACATGTAGACAGTGCGTCAGCGTTGTCGTACAGCCATGCTGCACAAACTGCTTCATCGACTGGAATTCTTCATTCTTTAGTATATCATGCACACACTCCAGATACTCCATATCGGTAAGACATTCCTCATCCCGAAGCCACTCTTCTTCTCTCAGACTTTTTAAAATATTTCCCTGAATGGGACTCCTTCTGATTAACCTTGCCATGTAATCCTTCCTTTTAATTTATAAATATTTAATATTTACAAAAAATATTTTATAATTGCCTTATATATAATATCATATTTCCACGCTGATGCAAACTATTTTTATATATTCTTTAAAAAAAATTAAAAGATATCGCTACTCTTTACAGCTTTTCCCCGTTGGTGCGTATAACATTCTGATACCAGAAAAAACTATCCTTCTTGATTCTTCTTAGATCCTTTTGATCCATATCCTCCCGGTTTACATAGACAAAGCCATACCGCTTTGCAAATCCTTGATGAGAGCTTAAAAGATCCATAAACGACCAAGGAGAGTATCCCATCAGCTCCACGCCGTCCTCAATCGCCAAAGCACATGCTTTGATATGCGTTCTAAGATAATCGATTCGATAATAATCATGGATTTTCTCTTCCTCGGTCAATACGTCTGCCGCCCCTAGCCCGTTCTCAGTGATCAGCAGCGGGAGCTGGTATCGGCTGTAATAGTCATTTAACACAATTCTAAGCCCCATGGGATCAATCTGGGCACCATATTCACTGGCTTTCAGATTGGTATTTTTCTCGTCTCGGCAATAACCATATTGATCAAAATCAACCTCGTTTCCGCGAAATTCACGCATACCAACCGGATGTCCCTCATCGGCGGGAAGATAGCTTGCACATAATGTCCGGTAATAATTCACGGCAATATAATCCATCCTTCCCGCTTTTAGAATTTCCTTATCGCTGTCCTGCATGGCAGGCACTATATCGCGCTCTTTTAGATAGCGCATATAATATCCCGGATATTTTCCATAATAATGCATATCCAGACAATATACCGTTTTCATATAATCATTCATTCTTGCCGCCCACACGTCCTCTGGCTTATTTGTCAAAGGATACGTGCAAGTAGAAGAAACTGCAGGACCAATCTTCATGCCCTTTCCTATGTCGTGACATGCTTTTGTCGCCAAGGCATGGGCAAGAAACATATGATAATCCATCTGGGCGCGCAGCTTATCCGCCCTCCATGCATCCGACTCCTTTATGTTCATGCGCTCATCTACGCGGATCATTAAATTCTGCTCATTGATGGCCTGCCAATATTTCACACGATCACCAAATTCTGAAAAGCAAACCTTTGCATAGCGCTCAAAGGCATCCACGCAGCGCCGATCTGCCCAGCCATTGTATTTCTCCACAAGCGCATAAGGCAGATCAAAATGATACAAGGTAACAACAGGCTGAATGTTATACTCTAACAAACCGTCAATCACTTTATTGTAAAAATCAATCCCCGCCTGATTGATTCTCCCCTCGCCATCCGGCAGGATTCTCGCCCATGCTATAGAAAAACGATAAATCTGTATGCCCAGCTCCTTCATCAGCGCAATATCCTCCCGCCAATGATGATAAAAATCACTTGCGACCTTGCTGTCCGCCTGCCTCCCTGAACGTTTAACTGAATTGTAATCCGCCACCGTCATTCCTTTTCCATCTTCTTCCCATCCTCCCTCAATCTGAAATGCAGAAGAAGATGCTCCCCACAAAAAATTCTTAGGAAATTGTTCTGTTGTCTTCATATTAATTTATTCCTCCTTTTGTTCCCAGCCTGTTAGGTAGGTTAATACAGCAGCACCAAAAAAGGCTGTTATACACCCAGCCAAATAAAACAAAAACGGCTTTAATCCAAACGCTGCATAGGTAAAAATAGTCAGCACGCCATTGTTGGCAAAAGAATCGCCAAAAACACCTCCAAGCCCCATAATGCCGCCTCCGACAGCACCACAAAGAACGGCACAGAGCATGGGTTTTTTCAGCCGCAGGTTACAACCATAGATTGCTGGCTCGGTGATTCCCACCAAAACTGCGGACACCACAGCAGATGCCGCCACCCCTTTCAGCTCCTTATCTTTGGTTCGCAGCATCACGCCGAGAGCCGCCCCACCCTGCGAGAAATTTGCTGCGCCGGCAAAGGCAAGAAGATTTTGCCTCCCACTCACCGCCACATCATTAAGCCCCACCGGAAGCAAAGCCCGATGTGCACCAAAAATTACAAAAACACCCCACAAGCCTCCAATAACCGCACCTCCAACGCCGGCATTGAGATTCATCAAAACATGATACAGCGCTTGAATGGCATTTCCAACCCAGATACCAACCGGCCCCAGCAGACATAACGTCAACGGAACCATCAAAATCAAAGAAAGTCCCGGCACCAATATAATCTGCACAAGCTGCGGAATGATCCTATTTAACAACCTTTCCAGATATTTTAATACCAGCACGGCAAGCAATATGGGAATCACAGATTCCGTATAGCTAAATACCCTCGTGGCATCTCCGATGGTCCATGCTCCCTTCACAACTGGGATTCCAAATATCCTTGTAACAGTAGCTGTGTCCTGTATAATCGCGTCAATATTAGGATAACACAAAAAACCCCCAATTGTCATCGCCACGATCTCATTGCACCGCAAAGCCTTCGCCGCTGTATATCCCAAAAAAACAGGCATAAAATAAAAAATAATCTGGCTGGCAGCAAACAACAAAACATAGGTATCATTTGTCGATATATCCACTCCATTTCTTGCCGCCAAAAGCTTTGCCGCCGTCAATAGTCCCTTAATTAGTCCAGACGCTGCAATCGCTGGGATCAGCGGAGTAAATACCTTTGCGATCGTCTGCAAACCAGTCTGAAGAAAGCTTCCCCTTGATACATGCCCTTCTTCCTTCAAGGCCTCTTCCCCAAGCATCGGCTTCAGCGCTTTGAATACCTTCGTCACCTTAGATCCAAGCACCACCTGAAACTGCCCGCCCGCAATTACCACCTGAATAACCCCTTCTATCTGCTCCACCGTCTTTTTATCTGCTTTTGCAACATCCCTTAGCACAAAGCGCAATCTGGTAAAACAATGGCTGACATCCGCTATATTTTCTTTCCCGCCAACATTCGTTACTATCTCACTGGCTGTTTTTTCTATATCCATAACGCCATCCCTTTCTTATCTTACTCCAATTCGCACGAACATTTTAAAACACACATGCACGTCCTCTCCTGACACAAATCTGCGCATAAGGAAAAGACCGTTGTATATCACAGCGGTCTTTTCATCCTTATCCTTCTACAAGCTCTGTCCGGGAGAGAACAGCATGCGCACTTTTTTCACCTCGTCGTCGGTTGCTTTTGCAGCAGGGGTGTAGTACTGTTTGCTCTTAGCAAGTTGATACAACTCCTCCTGTGACATCTCACACTGATTACGAATCTGCTTCAATGTCTGCCGAAGCTGCATATTTTCTGTCTGAGGAATAATCTCCCCGTACTTTGTCAGATTTGAGTTTACGCTCTCTAAGGCATCTGCCACCATAACCTTTTCTTCCATCTTATAGGCTCCTTTCTACTACTGCAAAAACTTCATTAACTGCTGCTTTGTCTCCACTGCGGACTGCGCTGATTTCTGGAAGAACTGCTTAACCTCCTGATCCGACGCCGCATTGGCATACGCTGTCATCTTGCCATTGCTGGTTTCATAGCCCATAATCAGATGTCTTAAATTTTGTAATTCCAATTCTGATAAATCTGCCATAAAAAAATCCTCCTTTTTCGTACTAAGCTCTGTGCCTATATCTATCTAACACTTCCCTAGTATCTGCAAAAAAGAGGATTCTATTCCCTATTCATTCATTTACAACTTATTGGAAAAATATAGATTTATGTAATCATTTTCGAGAATGGTTCGCACAGCCAGCGCAGCTATTTTCCTCAAGGAACCTATTGAAAAACGTCGGCGCTTAACGAGGTTTCTTACGAGTTTAGCGTCCGCTACGTTTTTCACTAAGCG
>CAMWWW010000178.1 GCA_947178015.1 uncultured Clostridia bacterium | reverse complement strand
CTGCGCGGACCCTTTCCGAAAATGACTATACAACTTATCTTTACAAAAACTTATAATTATTTCAAAAAACTGTAATCTAATGTTTTAGCTAACACTATCATTATTTTCTATATCCTAAGCTTCGTTCCCTTTTCCTCTCTGCCTGCGGGTTTTATTCTTGATAGGGATATCTTCTTTTCTTTATATACGATCGCTTCCTCTTCTCCAGTAAGCAAATAACATTCCTCCACTTTATCCTTAGCCCCAAGCTGTATTCCCCTTACGCCGACAGCTCCTTTTTTCTTTTCCGGCACCTCAGCGATTGGAAAGCGCAAGAATACTCCCTCCTGCGTTCTAAGTATCAGCTCCTGTTCTTGTTCTATTTTCTTTACACACAACACCTTATCATTATCAGCAAGCTTTGTCGCAGCCACCGTCCTTCTTGTAACGTCAAATTCCTCTGCTGCCACCTGCTTTATCATCCCCTGCTCTGTGGTGAACAACATCCTATGCCCTTTTAAATAACCTGCGGGAAATAAGCCTGCAATCTGCTCCCCTGAGCTGGAATAATTGCCAAGATTATCAATCGGCTGTCCTTTGTCCTTAAGTCTTCCTGCCGGAATATCAAATATCTTAATCTGATGGAGCACCCCTGTATCCGTAAAGAGACAGATGCGATCTGTGTTCATGCAGCGAAATACATATATATTCTCGCTATCCACCGTCTCCTGATTTCTCTCATATACAGATGTATCCAGTGTCTTGGCATAACCGAAGCGGTCCATAATAAAGACTCCTCCTGCTCTGCCACTGCCTCCTCTATATAGACAGCCTCCTCCCGGTTCTCAACAACCGTTCTGCGCTCTAGGGAAAATTCCTTTCGTATCGCTTCCAGATCTTTTTTGATCACCTTGATCATAGAAGAATGATTTTCCAAAATATCCTGATAATTCGCGATATTTTTCAATATTGCGGCATATTCCTTTTGCAGTGCCTGCAGCTCCAAGCCAATTAATTTTTGCAGCCGCAGCTCTAGGATAGCTGTCGCTTGACGCTCTGTAAAATTCAGTTTTCTTGCTGCCTTCTCCGCGGTCTTTGTCTTGAAATTTATGCCTGATGTATCCCCGGAAGTGAGGCATGCCTTTACCTCTTTTAAGGACTTGCTTCCGCGGATAATCTCGATAATCAGATCCAAAATATCATAGGCGCGGATCAGACCCTCACGGACTTCTTTTTTCTCAAGCTCCTTGTCAAGCAGATACTTGTACTTTCTGGAAGCTAGCTCAATCTGAAAATCGACGTGATGTGCAATAATATCCTTAAGACTCAGCCTCTCTGGTTTTCCGTCCGCAATGGCTAACATATTGACGCCAAAGGTATCCTCAAGCTTTGTTTTTTTATAGAGTAAATTTAAGAGTTTATCTGTGTCTGTATTTTTGCGAATCTCAAGGACAATGCGAAGCCCCTCCTTGGAGCTTTCATTGGAGATATCAATAATGTCTGTCGTCTTCTTTGTCTCAACCAGCGCCGCCACATCTGACAAAAATTTCCCCAGATTGGAGCCTATCATGGTGTATGGGATCTCCGTGATGATAATTCGATCCTTGTCTCCCTTTTTCTTTCCCCGCTCTACTTCTGCCTTTCCGCGAATCTTGATCTTGCCGCTTCCTGTCTCATAGATCTCTGCCAGATCTTTTTCGTTGATCACGATGCCTCCCGTGGGAAAATCAGGTCCTTTTATATAGTTCATCAGCTCCCGGACCGTGATCTGATTGTTGTCCAGATAAGCTTCCACCGCAAGGATCACTTCATTTAAATTATGCGGCGGAATGGAAGTGGTCATTCCCACCGCAATGCCATCTGCGCCATTGACCAGCAGATTTGGCACGCGCACCGGAAGCACCTCCGGCTCCTTTTCCGTCTCATCAAAGTTTGGAAGGAAATTGATAATGTCCTTGTCCAGATCCTTTAGATAGACCTCCTGTGTAAATTTCTTAAGCCTTGCCTCCGTATAACGCATAGCGGCGGCTCCATCGCCCTCGATGGAGCCAAAATTTCCATGCCCGTCGACCAAAGCCATCCCTTTTTTAAAATCCTGCTCCATCACCACCAAAGCTTCATAGATGGAGCTGTCGCCATGTGGGTGATATTTACCCATGGTATCTCCGACAATTCTTGCCGATTTTCTGTGTGGTTTGTCATATTGCAGCCCCAGCTCCGACATGGCATAAAGCACGCGGCGCTGCACCGGCTTAAGCCCGTCCCTGACATCAGGAATCGCCCTCGCCGTAATCACGCTCATCGCATAATCCACAAAGCTTTTCTGCATTACCTCTGCATATTCTGTCGTAATAATCTGTTCCGCCATACCAATTCCCCTCTTTTATGCGTCAATCTCCGCCTCGTTCGCATGTTCATAGATAAAGCTTCTTCTTGGAACAACATCTGTTCCCATCAGCACACTGGTGACATCTGAGGCAAGCTTTCCATCCTCTATCTCCACCCTCTTTAGTTTGCGGGTTTCTGGATCAAGCGTCGTCTCCCAAAGCTGGCTGGCATCCATCTCCCCAAGTCCCTTATAGCGCTGAAGTGTAAAGTTTTTGTGTGTCTTTCTATATTTCTCAAGTGCCTTATCGTCATACAAATACTCTGCCGCTCCTCTCGCTGGCTGCGTTTTATAGAGCGGCGGCATGGCAATATAGACATGTCCCTCATAGATAAGCTCCGGCATAAAACGATAAAATAGCGTGAGAAGAAGGGTGCAGATATGAGCGCCGTCCACATCGGCATCTGCCATAATAATGATTTTATTGTACCGCAGCTTTGAGATGTCAAAGTCATTCCCATAGCCCTCCGAGAATCCACAGCCAAAGGCATTGATCATAGTCTGAATTTCCGCATTGGCAAGAACTTTATCCATCGTCGCCTTCTCCACATTTAATATCTTTCCGCGAATTGGAAGAATTGCCTGATACATTCGATTTCTGGCTGTTTTGGCAGAACCGCCGGCAGAGTCTCCCTCCACAATAAAGATCTCGCACTTTAGCGGATCTCTGCTTTCACAGTTTGCAAGCTTTCCGTTGGAGTCAAAGGAAAAGCGGGGCTTAGAAAGCAGATTTGTCTTTGCCTTCTCCTCCGCCTTTCGGATCTTAGCCGATTTTTCTGCACAGCCAATCACGCTCTTTAACATATCCAGATTTCGGTCAAAATAGCGCACCAGCTCCTCGTTTGCCACCTGCGCTGTCGCTCTGTTCGCGTCGGGATTGTCAAGCTTGGTCTTTGTCTGACCTTCAAAGCGTGGGTCTGGGTGCTTGATGGATAATACAGCCGTCATGCCGTTGCGCACATCCGCTCCTGTAAAGTTTGCATCTTTCTCCTTTAATATGCCAAGCTCTCTCGCATAGTTGTTAATAATGGTCGTGCACACGGTCTTAAAGCCGGTGATATGTGTACCGCCCTCCTGCGTGTAGATATTATTGCAGAAGCCCAAGATATTTTCCTGAAATTCATTGATGTACTGAAAAGCGGCCTCCACGATAATTCCCTCCGATTCCCCCTTAAAGGAGATAATATCCGTAACGGCTTCTTTTCCCTCATTCAGTGCCTTTACAAAGCCACTGATTCCTGCCTCCTCGTGAAAGACAACCTGCTCCTCCTCCCCGACGCGCTTGTTTTCAAAATAGATGGTAAGCATCGGATTAAGATAAGCTGTCTCATGCATATGATTTTTTACTGCGTCTGCCTTAAAGCGTATCTTCTCAAAGATCTCCTCATCTGGCAGAAAATTCACTGTCGTTCCTGTCGTTCTTGTCTTCCCCATAACAGGAAGAAGACCATCTACCAGATCCACTACCGGAACACCTCGCTCATAGCGATCGTGATGAATCGCTCCATCCTTTGCGATCTGGACGTCCATATAAGCAGACAACGCATTTACCACCGATGAGCCAACCCCATGCAGTCCGCCGGAGGTCTTATATGCTCCATCACCAAATTTTCCGCCTGCATGTAACGTTGTGTAGACAATACGTGCCGCGGGAAGTCCCTTGGGATGCATGTCCACCGGAACACCTCTGCCGTTGTCGCGCACTGTCGCAGATCCATCCTGCTCAAGCGTCACCCAGATAGAATCACAATAACCGTTAAGATGCTCGTCCACAGCATTGTCAACAATCTCATAGATTAGATGATTGAGTCCCTTTGTCGAGACACTTCCGATATACATGCCGGGTCTTTTGCGCACTGCCTCAAGACCTTCCAAAACAGTGATGCTGCCCGCATCATAGCCTGTCTTTTCCTTCTTTGCCATTTATTCCATTCCTTTCTTGCTAAACTTCCTACACAGACCGGCGAGGCTATTAATAGATCCCGCCAACCCCCAAATCTGTGTCAAGTGTATTCATATTATAGAGAAGCAGCACGTCCGTTACCTTTGGATTTTGATTGATAAGCTCACTGACTGCCTCTTTATAATATCGGGGATCTATCACATATATTTTCTTATAATGCTTTATCAAAAACGGAACCATGCAGTTCGCATAGCTGTCCTTAATTAACACCAGCTCTTCTTCTGTATCTAATGTCTCATTTGTAATCTCAATCAATGGATGAATATTATTTAGAAAATAAGAATATTTGTCCTTTTTATCCAGATATTCCTCTGCATAAAGCGTATCGGTCTGCTCTCTCGTATCTGTATAAGATACCATAAGTTTTTCTTTTGGATCAAGATAGATGCAGATCGAATCACCGCCGCGCATATAATCATTTACCTTAGAGTAGATGGTACCCTTAAACTCTTCTGTCACAATCTTTTTCTCAAGGCTCTCTAAATTTACTGGCTCAAAGCCACGCGCTTTGCAAAATTCTTGGTAGGCAATATAAGCTCCATAGCTGGTCCAATGATGATCTGTGCGGTAATAAAGAGGCTCCTCCTCATCCTTTAAGGAAAGAAGCGCCTCCGAAAGCGGCACGGGGATACAACCTGCGCCCTCATAGATCTGCGACATGGTATCTAGCTGACTGTTGATGGGCGCCCCCTCTGGCAATTTATCTGCATACACATAGGAAGCAGTCGGCACAAGCATAAGATATACCTCCGCCTGCTCTGCTGCCTCCCAAAGCCCCCGAAAGGAGCGGATAATCTTCTCTGTATTCTGAGGCTGTTTATATTTTTCTATTAAATAGCCATCCTCTGCAATATAGATCCCATTGATCTCCTGCTTGCCAAGACACAGCTCTGCGCTTGTCCTGACGCCCATAAAAAAATCGCGGAACGGAAAGTGATCCGACAGATAGCTTTCCAAATCCGCCATAAAATCACCTTCCCTCAGCGCCTCCCATGAAAA
>CAMWWW010000177.1 GCA_947178015.1 uncultured Clostridia bacterium | reverse complement strand
GATAAGCGCTCCGCTTGCAACATTAAAAGTAGTTACAATGTCCAACGTTTTTTCAGAGATGGGACAGAAAGCTTCAAACAAGGCGGTCAAGTTATGGAATGGAGCTAGAAAGGTATTCCATGCAAGCCCGGTTAAGGAACCGAAAGTGGTGCCTTTGGATAAGCGGATATCAGATTGTAAAGCAATATGTGATACAAAAACGAGAGAAGAGTTAATAGATGAAACAAAAATGGTATTAAAGAGTAAGCTGCAATCTCTTCTGGTATCAATCCGTGAAGAACCATCGGATGATGAATTATCGATATGTGTGATAGAAGCAGCCAGAAAGAATTTTAAGAAAGAAATTAATGAAAGTCTTTCACCTGCACAGAAGGCAGATGCGATCTATCAAAGATATAATGAGCGTCTGATTGCGCAGACACAGGAAAAATATAGTAAAGCATCCGAAGAAGAAAAAAAGGAAATCAATGCCCAGCTTCAAAGAGAAGTGGAGGCAATGACGGAGGAACAAAAGGAGGAACTGAAAAAAGCATTGCATGTAAATGAGGTTACCGGCGAGATGCTTAGTAAATTTTTGACAACCTCCGCTGGAGCCACTGCATTGCTGATAGCATTGGATGCATCGGGATTTGGTGCATTTATGGCCTTGACAACCATTATGCATGCCGTATTTACGACGACGTTGGGAATAACCTTGCCGTTTGCTGCATATACGGCGTCAACGTCCTTTTTGTCATTTTTGATAGGACCTGCTGGATGGGTTATTTTTGCTAGTGTTGAATTATTTATGTTTAACAACAATAAAAATAAGATAATTTATGAGCTATTCGCGCAGGTGGTATGGGCATCTGTATTAGAATGTGGAGGAAGATTTACGCCAAGAGATGAAGCTCTTCCAAGCTGGTTGCAGGAAGAACAGAGACAAGCTGCGATGTTGGATAATCGTGAATATATGGATTTGCAGAAGAAGTATAATGCGTTAAGAGTAGAATCGGATTCACAGAGAGAGGAAATCAATAAAAGAGATAATTTACAAAGAACGAGAGAAGCAGAGATAATAAAATTAAAGAATAAGATTCGAAATCAGGAACAGCTAGCGCGGGCTGGGGCAGACAGTATGGCTCAGCTTGAAAACGAACTTAGCAAGGCGAAAGGTGCATTTGAGCAATATAAAAAATATGCCGATAGTGAACATGAATCCTTGCGTGAAAAATTTAAAAAAGCGCAGGAAAGTTATCAAAAAGCAGAGCAGAATATAAAAGGGAAGCAAAAGGAGATTCAGGATTTAAAGAAATCATATCAAGATTCGGAAGATTTGATTCAGATGTATGAAGAAGAGCTTGAAAAAGTTGGAAAAGAAAAACAAGAGCTTATCACAGAGAATGAACAGATGAAGGGGAGGCTTGAGCTGACAAAGAACAAGCTGGATACGGCAGAATTAAAAGAGGCAAAAAAGCTTCAGGAACGATGGTCGGCAGCATATAAGAGATTTGAGTTTGAGAATGGTGTTATCAAACATGTGGTAAAGAATTATCAGTATAATGAATATGGGCATATTGAGCGCAGGCTAATGGAATTACACGAAGCAAAAGATCCGGCAGCTTTAAGCTCAAATAGAGGAAAGATGGCAGTATCTGGAAAATTGCATTTGGAGGTTTCAACGCCTACGGGTTTTCCTTCCAGAATATTTTACATCCCGATGAAAAATGCTGGGGGTGGAAAAACAGTAATGATATCAGATATTCTGAAACATAATGATCCCAGATATGGAAAAATATAGATATAATATAGCTTATTTTAGACAAATCTTCTATAGGGCAAGAGCGTTTAGAGAGGGGGATAAGGATGTTTGACGCATCGATCTTCCATTCAGAGGAGTACAATTTTCTGCGCACAAACAAACATCTTGGCAACCGTATTATTTTGCTTGGGCTTGCCGGAAGTTATTCTTATGGCACCAATAATGAACAGAGTGATATAGATATTCGGGGCGTGACCTTAAATAGTCGAGCGGAGCTTCTTGGACTGGCGGAGTTTGATCAATATGTGGACGTTCGCACAGATACCACCATCTATTCGTTTAATAAATTGATTCGCCTTTTATTAAGCTGCAATCCCAATACTTTGGAGCTGTTGGGGTTAAATCAGGAGCATTATCTGTACCTCAATGAGATTGGGCGGGAGCTTCTTGCGCACGCGCCTATCTTTTTATCTAAGCGCGCCATTCAGTCTTTTGGCGGTTATGCGGACGCGCAGCTTCGTCGTCTGCAAAATGCTCTGGCAAGGGATTCGTATCCGCAGAGGGAGAAGGAAGAGCATATTTATCATTCTGTGAAAAATGCGATGTATGCTTTTAAAAATCGTTATCATTCGTTTGAAAATGGCGCGATAAAGCTATATATGGATCAGGCGGAGAACCCAGAGCTTGACAGAGAGATTTTTATGGATATTTCTCTTGCGCATTATCCGCTGCGTGACTATAAGAATATCTGGAATGAGATGAATACGATTGTCAGAGAGTATGATACGCTTGGCAAGCGCAATAAAAAGAAGGATGATAATCACCTTAATAAACATGCCATGCATTTGATCCGGCTTTTTATGATGGCAATTGATCTATTGGAGCGGCAGGAGATTAGAACTTACCGCAGGGAGGAACATAATCTGCTGCTTGCAATAAGGGGCGGGGAGTATCAGAAGGCGGATGGTACATTTCGGGATGAGTTTTATGAGCTTGTGGCAGAGTATGAGAAAAAGCTTGCTTATGCCGCGGCGCACACGGGCTTGCCGGATGAGCCAGATAGGGAAGCGGTGCAGGAATTTATGATGCGGGTAAATAAGAGGGCGTTGGAGTTGTAGAAATAGTGCACAGGGAGTGCGGAGAATGGAGAAAGAGAATTTAGAGAAACGGCAGATTATAATAAAGAAACTTGCTGAGATAGAGAAGAAGGAGCAGGTGATGATTCTTCACGCTGTGGAGTCAGGAAGCCGGGCATGGGGGTTTGCTTCCCCAGATAGCGATTATGATGTGAGATTTGTCTATCTTAGGCCGATGGAGTACTATCTTCGTCTGGAGGATAAGAAGGATTCTATTGACTGGGAGTTAAATGAGACGCTGGACATCAATGGATGGGATTTGTCAAAGACCTTGCAGCACATTTATAAATCAAACGCTACTATATTTGAGTGGATGGGTTCGCCTATGGTGTATCATACGACGTCGATCTGGGAGAAGGTGGAGAAAGCGGCAAAGGATTATTTTTCTAGTAAATCCTGTATGTATCATTATTATGCCATTGCGAGGAAGTATTTTTCTCTTTTTTTTCAGGAGGCGCTTGTTAGCTATAAGAAATATTTTTATGTGTTGAGGCCGATTCTTGCGTGCCGCTGGATAGAGGAGAGAAGATGTCCGCCGCCTGTGCTTTTTTCTGAGCTGGCGGCGGAGGTGCTTGAGGAGGATAGGAAGGCAGCCGTGGATCTGCTGCTTAGAAAAAAGCAGCAGGTGACAGAGGCGTGGAAGGGTGAACGATTTGCGGAGCTGGATGCCTATATCGTTAAAAATTTAGAGGAATATAAGGCAAAGCTTTCTTCTATGCGGGATGACAGAGAGCGGAGCTGGGATGCGTTAAATCAGGTCTTTGCAGATTGTCTATTTTTATTTTCCAGCCCGGCGAATAGTCGGTAGAGCACGAGCACGGCCGCGATGGAGAGAACAATCTCAGCCGTTGTTTGCGCGTAGGCAAGTCCATAAAGCGGCCAGATATAATTCCAGATAAAGAGCGCTGGAATTTCCAGTATGATTTTTCTCAATATAGCAAAGAGAAATGCTTTTTTTCCAAGTCCGCATGCCTGAAAAACGCCGACGGCGAGGAAATCCATGCATAAGAAGGGCAGCACCAGACACATCCCTTTTAGGAAACGGCTTCCGTATGCCACAATTTCAGGATTTTTCATAAATAATTTGGTAAAAAAGCCTGCTCCGAAGTAATATCCTGCCATAACGGCGAACATAAAGGTGAGGGAGATCCGAACGGCAAATAGGAGAGATTTTTTCATTCGTTCAATATTTCCACTTGCATAATTGTAGCTGATAAGCGGCATCAAGCCTTGGGAGAGTCCCAAGGAGAAATAAAACGGCACCATATTGATCTTCTGAGCAATTCCCATCGCTGCTACGGCGTCCGATCCGTAGGAGGAGGTAAAATTATTCAGCACGGTCATTCCAGTGACATTTAAAAGATTCTGAATGGCGGCGGGGATTCCGACGCTGCACACGCCTATCACGATCGCTTTGTTTATACACAGCATGTTAGGGGTGATGCAGACATATGTGTTTTTCCGCTTTATAAACAACAAAATAAAGAAGTACAAGCAGGCGAAGCAGTTGGAGAGAAAGGTCGCAAGACCAGCGCCTGCCGCGCCAAGGTTAAGTCCCCATGGAAGAATAAAGATGGGGTCCAGTATAATATTTAACAAACATCCGCTCATGGTGCCCACACTTGCGTGGAGGGACGCGCCCTCGGAGCGCACAAGATAAGCGAGCACAACATTTAAGATAGCGGGAGCGGCGCCAAAGGTTACAGTCCATTTTAGATATTCGCCCGTGGCGGCGTAGGTCTGTGCATCTGCACCTAGAATCGTTATCAGTGGATGACGAAAAACCGTGTAAAGCAGAGAGAAAAGAACGCCGCAGAAGAGAGCGCAGTAAAAGCCGAAGGCTGAGCTGCGGCGCACCGTGTCGTATTCTTTTTTTCCAAGAGCCCGGCTCATCATGCTGGAGCTTCCCACGCCGAAGAGGTTATTGACAGCGTTAAAGGCGAGCAGCACTGGCGCGGCAAGAGTCACGGCAGCGTTCTGTATTGGATCATTTAAGATTCCGACAAAATAGGTGTCCGCAAGGTTGTAGATTACCATAACAAGCGAGCTGATAATGGTCGGAATTGCCATGGTCATCACAGCTTTCGGAATGGGATATTTTTCAAAAAGCTCCGTTTTTTGATTGTCATTCATAAGGTGTCTCCTTTCATATTTTGAGAGGTCACAAGAAGCGGCGCGGCGAGCGGGGGAGAAAAGCGTTTCCCTACTCGATTTGGGAATGTAGAAAGGAAGCAGCAGCTATTTCTGCCCATTCTTCGAGCGGCATGGTATAGGTGTCGGAGGTTTGATAAAAGGTAATCCGCATAATGCGGTTTCCTTGGACCAAAAGCAAAGTGGGAAAGGGGCTTTGGTAAGCGACGGCATAGTCTACAGGAAGAGCGGGAGCGGGCAGCTCTGTAAAATATTTTTTATTTTTCTTTTTGGCATAGTTTTTATATTCTTTTGCAAGCTCCATCGCAAGCCAAGAAGAACGCATCTCGTAATAGTCGACAAGGAGTCCGCACTGCAAAAGAC
>CAMWWW010000176.1 GCA_947178015.1 uncultured Clostridia bacterium | reverse complement strand
GAGCTTATGCCGATTGTTCAGCCGATCGATGAGTGGAACAGAAGCTATCGGTTGTGGCTTATTCTGGAAGCAAAGGTAGGAAAGGGAAGTCTTCTTTTGATCACGGCAGATCTGGAAAAGGAACAAGAAGCTCATCCAGCCAAGAGACAGCTGTTAAAATCGCTGCTTCTCTATGCAGAATCCAGCGCGTTTTGTCCAGCGTGTACCGTGAGTCGTGAGGCGTTATTGGAAAGCTTTGCCGATACACAAGTGATGAAACGCCTTGGAGCAGCCGGAAGACTGCTAGAATATCCAGAAGCAGATGTGTCGGCGGCACTTGACGGGAATCCAAACACCACCTTTTGCATTAGGGAGAAACATCCCTATACGTTGGAGTTGACATGGGAAAAGGAAGAGGAGTTGACAGGGCTTGTCTATATGCCGGTGCAAAACCAGCGAGTGCACGAG
Source organism: uncultured Clostridia bacterium (assembly GCA_947178015.1). Lineage (GTDB taxonomy): Bacteria > Bacillota > Clostridia > Lachnospirales > Lachnospiraceae > RGIG8607. Next base: position 4,956 of record CAMWWW010000176.1, on the reverse strand, counting down.
GGAGATGTCAGGGAATATGAAGTGTGGGGACGGGATGGTTCCTTGTGGAAATGCGTGGCCAAGGGAGAGCTTGCCAGCTCTTTTGAGCCAAAGAGGATTGTATTTGACAGGGAGCTTAGGACGAATGGGCTGCGCTTTGTGGCAAAGAGTGGCTTTGGAGGAGATACGGTTCAAAGTTATGTGATGAACCATGACGGCTGGTTTTGGCAGAAGAATCGCTTTGCGGATAATGCATTTTCTGTCTCGGCGATCCTGTTGCAGACAAAACAAGGTGTGTTTGCAGCAAAGGCAGATAAGAAAGAAAATCGCACGAGTGCAAAGACAGCAACGATAGAGATTGAAGAATAACTGCGCAAAAAGCAGCGCAGGAATGAGGATGAAAATAAGAAATAGAGAGGTTGCCATGACATATCAGGAAGCACTCTGTTATATAGAACAGATACCAAACTTTGCGAAGAAGACCAAGCTTGACAATACTCGCCATATGTTAAAGTTGTTGGGAAATCCGCAGGAGGGCGTGAAGATAGCGCATGTGGCGGGAACCAATGGCAAGGGGTCTGTCTGCGCTTTTTTGGCTAGTATATGGAGAGAGCGGGGAGAGAAAACTGGGATGTTTACCTCTCCGCATCTGGTGGATATAAGAGAGAGGATTCAGATAGATGGGCGGATGGTGTCCGAGGGCTGTTTTGCGGAGGCGTGCACAAGATTGCGTGAGGTCTCAGAGCAGATGATGGCGGAGGGATGGCAGCATCCAGCTTATTTTGAATTTTTATTTGGTATGGCGATGGATATTTTTTATAGGGCCGGAGTAAATGGTATCGTGCTGGAAGCAGGGCTTGGCGGGAGGCTGGATGCCACGAATGTGGTGGAACACCCGGCGGTCACAGTGATTACCTCTATTAGCATGGATCATATGGAATATTTGGGCGATACGTTGGATGCAATCGCCAGAGAGAAGGCAGGAATTATTAAGGCGGGTGTTCCTGTTGTGTATTGGGGTGCGAAGGAAAAAGTTTCGGAGATAATTGAGGCGGAGGCGGAGAAAAAACATGCACAGGCGATAAGGCTTACGGATGAAAATTATGAAATTTTAAAAATTGGGAATAAAAATATTGATTTTTGTGCATTTTGTGGGTATTATGAAAATAGTCTGTACACGCTTTCCTTTCCAGCGCCCTATCAGGTGGAAAATGCAGTGCTGGCATTGCGTGCTGCTTTTTGTATGGAAAGTGAAATGGACGGGGAGAGTATAAGAAGAGGACTTCTTCATGCTGTTTGGCAGGGAAGGATGGAGGAAGTGTGTTCCGGGCTCTATGTGGATGGAGCACACAATGAGGATGGAGTCAGGGCATTTGTCGATGCCGTGAAAGCGAACCAAAGTGAAAAGGAAAAATATCTGCTTTTTTCAGCCGTAAAGGAAAAGGATTGTGAACAGATGGTGCGGATCTTATGCGAGGAGATCGGCTGGAAGGGCGTTATACTGACGGAGATAGAGGGCAGCCGCAAGCTTGCCGGCGATAGTATGCTGGCTCTGTTTCTCCAATATATGAAAAGTACAAATGGCAGGGCAAGGATAGAAGTATTTCCAGATGTCAGTACGGCATTTTGTGAAGCGAGAAAGAGAAAAGGAGCAGATGAGCTCCTTTATTGTGCAGGTTCTCTGTATCTGGCAGGGGAAGTTAAGCAACTGTTGATGGAAGAAAGGGCGCGGAATTAGGCGCGGAAATGGAGTGCATTATGATAGATTTTGATGAGGAAATTAAGAAGTTTCATCCAAGCCTTGAGGTGGAGGAGGCAGAGGATGCGATCTATAATAACGATTTGACGGACGCAGTAGATTTGATGTTGGAGATGATGAAGGAGAAGCAGCAGTAGGGCAGGGGACAAGGAGGCATATATGAATTGTTATAAGTGTGGAGCCGCTTTGTCCCGCAGTGAATTCTGTGATAGCTGCGGAACAGACGTGCGGCTGTATAAAAAGATAGTGAGAAGTTCGGAGGCTTATTATAATCAGGGACTTGCCCGCGCGCAGACGAGAGATCTGTCGGGAGCGGCAGAATGTCTAAGGCAGAGCGTCAAGCTTTATAAGAATAATACAAAGGCAAGAAACCTTCTGGGGCTTGTCTATTTTGAGATGGGGGAAGCTGTGGCGGCGCTGTCTCAGTGGGTGATCAGCAAAAGTTTGCAGCCAGATAAAAATCTGGCGGAGACGTATCTAAATGCGATACAAAAAAATGCGGGCAGGCTGGAAACGATCAACCAGACCATTAAGAAGTATAATCAGGCACTGGTCTATGCAAGGCAGGACAGTGCGGATCTTGCGATTATTCAGTTAAAAAAGGTGCTGACCATGTATCCCAATCTGGTGAAGGGGCACCAGCTTCTTGCGCTCTTATATTTAAAAAGCGGAGATAATGATAAAGCGTCTAAATCGCTTAAGAAAGCGATTGCGATTGACAAGAATAACCCGCTTACATTAAAATATATGAAGGAGATAAGGTATACCCCGGAGAGCGGAGGAAAGAAGACGGAGCGCACCAAGCAGGAGGCGGAGCGTGCCCGCGTGGGCAGTGACGAGGTGATTATACCAAAAAACAGCTACCGGGAATCCAACGCCGGCGGAATCACCGTGCTGAACGTTGTGATTGGGATAGCGATAGGAGCTGCGTTGATGTGGTTTCTCGTATTTCCGGCAAAGGAAAAGGCGCTTGCGGATGAGAGCAATAAAAAGCAGCTCGAGATCAGCGATCAGATTGAAATTAAAAATTCCGCGATAGCAGTGTTGGAATCTGATAAGGAAACACTGAATCGTGAGAAGGCAGAGTTGGAGGCAAAGCTGGAGGCATACAAAGAGAAAGATGCTATTATCGAGGTTTATGAGGCGATGATGAGCGCAGTAGGAGCTTATCTGGAGCAGGATTATTTTGCTGCTGCAAAAGGTCTAGTGGAGCTTGATAAATCTGCAATACAGACGGAGGAATTTGCGGATGTCTTCGCGAAGATACAGACAGATGCAGGCAATAAGGCAGCATCCTCTTTATATGAGGATGGATATAATGCATACACAAAAGGAGACTATGATAATGCAAAAGCATTGTTGGAGCAGGCACATGAGCTGAGTCCTAACAATACGGCAGTGATCTATTATCTGGGGCGCTCATACCAGAGATCGGGAGATGTGGAGAAGGGAAGAGAGTATTTGCAGTATATTATCGATAACTTTCCAAATGATTCCTACTATCGGTATGCGACACAATACATTGATCGCTAGAAGTGAAAAACACAGGAGGAACATGCAGGAATGGCTGGCATGGCAAGATACCCGGAGTGAAGAAGAAATTCTCATTCCGGGCTTTTTATGCGCAGGGATGCGCAAGGAAACATGCTGCTAACGCAGCACGCATCCCGCGCAGCGAGTAGTGGAAGAAAAACTTTCCCTACTCGATTAAGCAGGGATGCGTAAGGAAATATGCTGCTAACGCAGCGCGCATCCCGCGCAGCGAGTAGTGGAAGAAAAACTTTCCCCTACTCAATTAAGCAGGGATGCGTAAGGAAATATGCTGCTAACGCAGCGCGCAAAGAAATTGGAAGGGAGAGTAAATATGGAGCCAGATTATAAGGTGATAGAGGATACGTTAATTGTATATCCGCCGCAGGAGCTGGATCATCATACGGCTTTTGCGGTGAAGCAGTACTCGGAAGAGATTATCAGAAAGGGGATGATAAGAAATATTATCTTTGATTTCAGCAATACGACATTTATGGATAGCTCTGGTGTGGGGATGATTATGGGGCGCTATCGTCTGATTCAGGAGAAATCCGGCTATATCGGAGTGAGGGGAGTGAGTGCGGCGATACACAGGATACTGGAATTATCAGGTCTGTACAAGCTTGTAAAAGTCTGTGAATAGCAGGTAGTAGAAAAGGCCGATAGGCGGCAGAGTGGAGGTTAAAATGGAGATACAGGAAATGGTGATGGAATTTGACAGCTCATCTTCCAACGAGAGCTTTGCAAGGGTGGCAGTGGCGGCATTTGCCGCTAGGCTGGACCCAACCATGGAGGAGATCACGGATATTAAAACGGCAGTGTCGGAGGCAGTGACAAATTGTATTATTCATGGGTATGAGAGTACAGAGGGCAAAATCAGGGTAGAATGTAAGATACAGAACGATGAGCTTTTTATTACCGTGATGGATCGAGGTTGTGGGATAACCGATCTGGAGAAGGCAATGGAGCCGCTTTATACTTCTAAGCCGGAGTTGGAGCGCTCCGGTATGGGATTCGCATTTATGGAGGCGTTTATGGATGAGCTAAAGGTGAGCTCTATGCCCATGGCAGGAACCATTGTGCAGATGCGCAAGAAAATTGCCAAAAAGCCAGAAATGGTATAGAGGTGTGTGGTATGGATGCGATTCAGTTGATTGAAGCTGCGCACCAAGGGGATAAAGAGGCCAGAGATAGGCTGGTTATGGAGAACATGGGTCTGATATGGAGCATTGTCCGAAGGTTTGCCGGCAGGGGACATGAGCTGGAGGATTTATTTCAGATTGGAAGCATAGGGCTTTTAAAGGCGATTGACAAATTTGATACCAGCTATGAAGTGAAACTGTCTACATACGCCGTGCCGATGATTGCTGGGGAGATCAAACGTTTTTTGCGGGACGACGGCATGATTAAGGTTAGCCGCTCGTTGAAGGAGGCGGCTGGAAAGGCGAAGATTGCCGCTCAGAAGCTTCAGGAGACGAGTGGAAGGGAGCCGACGATCGAGGAGGTTGCGGCGGAGATTGGAATATCCTCCGAGGAGCTGGTGATGGCGATGGAGTCTCAGTGCGAGGTGGAATCTCTGCACAAGACGATTTATCAGGGGGACGGAAAAGCCATCACGCTGAACGACAAGCTGTAGGAAACTACGGACGCCAATGAGGAACTTTTAAATCGAATGGCTTTGGAGGAGC
>CAMWWW010000175.1 GCA_947178015.1 uncultured Clostridia bacterium | reverse complement strand
AGCTCTGCTATTTTCCTCAAGGAACCTATTGAAAAACGTCGGCGCTTAACGAGGTTTTTCACGAGTTTAGCGTCCGCTACGTTTTTCACTAAGCGAGAGCGGGGTGACGGAGGAAATAGCAGAGCTGGCTATGCGGACCTTTCTCAAAAATGATTACACAAATCATTTGTATATAACTTCATACTGAAAAAGTTTTAAAAAGCTGCCATTTTTATACGAAGAGATACTTTACTCTTTCATTTTGGAATCAAAGAGAAGAGATGCGAGGTATCCAAAGAGTAAGGCTCCCGATATACCGACTGCGCTTGCTGTGAAGCCGCCGGAAAAAATGCCTAAAAAGCCTTCCTCGCCAATCGCTTTTTTAATTCCTTTAAAAAGTGTGTTTCCAAAACCAAGCAGCGGAACGCTTGCCCCACAGCCTGCAAATTCTAAGAATGGCTCATAGATGCCGATCGCGCCCAGCACACATCCAGTGCAGACAAGCAGTACCATAATCCTTCCCGGCATAAGCTTTGTCTTATCCATCAGGATCTGTACCAGTGCGCAGATTAGTCCTCCTATAAGAAATGCCTTAATATAGTCCATATAATTCCTCATTTCTGTGCTGTTTTTATATAGAAAATACATTTGCGCCAAACAGCACACTGGCACAAATGGTCTTCACAGGATTGTAAATGAATTTAGCAGTGTTCTAATATAACTGCATGAGCGATGCCGGGGACGGTTCGTCCCTCGTTAAAGCTTGTTTTTGAGAGCAGTGCACCAGTTGGGATAAAAAGAATCTTCTTCCATGCACCTTTTTCAAGCTGTTTTAAGATATAGCTGCACAATGTAACGGCTGCGCATCCGCATCCGCTACCGCCATTGTGGGTATCCTGAGATTTTTGATCGTAGATTTCAATACCGCAGTCCATGTGCTGGCTGCTAATATCAAAGCCTTTGTCTTTTAATAGATCAAGAAGAAGATCGTGGCCAATATACCCTAAATCACCGGTAATGATTTTATCATATGCATCAGGCATACAATTAAAATCCATAAAGTTTTGATAGATGGTATCACAGGCGGCAGGTGCCATACATGCCCCCATGTTCATGGAATCCTTTAATCCGAAGTCCACAATTTTTCCTGTTGTAATGCCTTTGATTCTCGCCCTGCCCTTTTTGTTGCTGATAATAACGGCTCCGCAGCCGGTGACTGTCCAGCTTGCCGCCAGAGGACGTTGATTGCCATAATCCAGAGGAAAGCGGAACTGTTTTTCTGCCCCTGCAAAATGACTGGAAGCAAGTGCCATTACGGATTCTGCAAATCCTCCCGCCACTAACATAGAGCCAAGTCCTATGGATTCTCCCATGGTGGAACAGGCTCCATAAAGACCGAATAGTGGGATAGAGAAATCCATCAGCCCAAAGGAGGTGGCTGTCATTTGTTCCAGCAGATCGCCCGCAAGAATATAACGGATATCTGCGGGGGCAAGTCCACTTTTTTTGAGTACCTCAGAGGCGGCGAGTCTTTGCAGCTCGCTTTCTGCTTCCTCCCATGTGTCTTTGCCAAGCATGGGATCTGGTTCAATTCTGTCAAATTGTTTTCCAAGAGGACCGTCGGCTTCCTTTTTTCCTGCAATACTGGCGGCCTCGAATATAAAAGGAGACTGGTCAAATTGGATGCTTTGTTTTCCTACTATCATAAAACCTCCTAACTTATCCTGATAACAGTGCTTCTTTTCATAGTCTTGCCAGCAGGAAAATGGATTATGTATTGACAGAAAAAGTTAAGTGTGCTAAAACAGAGAATGGATAAAATATAGTGAATATATTTAAAAAATCCACAGAAAAGAGGAGAATTATGATAAAAGATTTGACAGAAGGTAAGCCGCAGAAGATATTGTGGCAGTTTTCTATTCCCATGTTTGTCAGTGTGATTTTCCAGCAGCTATATAATATTGCCGACAGCGTAATTGCTGGAAAATTCGCGGGAGAAAATGCACTGGCGGCGGTGGGAGCTTCCTATCCAATTACGATGATTTTTATGGCGATTGCCGTTGGCAGCAATATTGGCTGTTCGGGTGTAATCTCGCAGCTATTTGGCGCAAAAGATTATGCAAAAATGAAAACGGCCGTGTCCACTACGATTATTTCTTCTACCGTGCTCTCTGTTATCCTTACCGCTTTGGGGCTTGTTTGCAGCGTTGGTCTGATGAGGCTTATCCATACCCCGGAAAATATATTTGCGGAAGGGGATCTCTATCTGAAAATTTACATAGCAGGATTTCTATTTCTGTTTTTGTATAATATTGCGACAGGTATCTTTAATTCTCTTGGAGATTCCAAAACCCCTCTCTATTTTCTAATAGGTTCCTCCCTTGGCAATATTGTTCTGGATCTGTTGTTTGTGGCCGTGTTTCACTGGGGAGTGGCAGGTGTTGCGTGGGCAACCTTTCTAGCGCAGGGAATTGCTTGTGCATTATCTTTATTTACCTTAAAAATCAGGATGCAATCCATTTCGTCAAAAGAAAACTCTAAGCTTTTTTCCCTACAGATGTTGAAGGTGATTGGTCGGATCGCTATACCAAGTATTTTTCAACAGAGCTTTATTTCCATTGGAAATATTTTTATCCAAGGTCTTGTCAATTCTTGCGGTTCTTCTGTGATAGCGGGTTATTCTGCGGCAGTGAAGCTAAATACCTTTATGCTTACCAGCGTCACGACATTGGCGAATGGAGTGTCTAGTTTTACAGCGCAAAATATTGGCGCGGGAAAACAGGATAGAGTAAAAGAGGGATTTGGCGCAGGGATTAAGCTTGCGTGGCTGGTGACGATTCCATTCTTTCTCTTGTATTTCTTTTTGGGTAAGGCTATGATTGAGCTGTTTATGGACAGTGCGAGCACGGTGGCGCTTGACACAGGAAGAGTTTTTTTGCGGATTGTATCACCATTCTATTTTGTGATTGCATTAAAGTTGACCGCCGACGGGGTTCTAAGAGGTGCAGGTGCCATGAAGCAGTTTATGATATGTACCTTTACCGATTTGATTTTAAGGGTTATTCTGGCTTTTCTTCTTTCTATGCCTCTTGGTAGCACTGGTATCTGGCTGTCGTGGCCTTTGGGATGGGTTGTCGGGGCTGTGATGTCTTATGGATTTTATCGAAGTGGGTGTTGGAGAAGGGCAAAATAAGCCCCTTTTCTACTCTGTGGTAGCAAAGCCAAGAGTCCCACTAGAGAGAATGAAATTGTATGTAAAAATAACTGGACTATTTTGTCATTTTGTGAGAGAATAAAAACAGGATGTGCTGAATTACCAGTGACATTTATAGAACATATATTCGAAAGGAGTCTTATCATGATTTATTCACATGAAGTAGAAAAAATGTGTAAAGTGGCACAGGGCGTCGCTCATGGCGCAGCTCCGATACCGGAAGAGGCAAAGTGGGTGAAAGCAAAGGAAGTGAAGGATATTTCAGGCCTGACACACGGAATAGGCTGGTGTGCACCTCAGCAGGGAGCTTGCAAGCTGACTTTGAATGTAAAAGAGGGTATTATTCAGGAAGCGCTTGTTGAGACCATCGGCTGTTCTGGCATGACTCATTCCGCAGCTATGGCATCTGAGATTTTGCCGGGAAGGACCGTGTTGGAGGCGCTGAATACAGATTTGGTCTGTGATGCTATCAATACTGCTATGAGAGAGCTGTTTTTACAGATTGTGTACGGAAGATCACAGTCTGCATTTTCGGAGGAGGGACTTCCGATCGGTGCAGGGCTTGAGGATCTGGGAAAGGGACTCCGCTCTCAGGTTGGTACAATGTACGGCACACTTGCAAAGGGACCTCGTTATCTGGAGATGGCAGAGGGCTATGTCACAGGCATTGCATTGGATGAGGACGATCAGATTATCGGATACCAGTTCGTAAGTCTTGGAAAGATGACAGATTTTATTAAGAAGGGCGATGATCCAAACACTGCATGGGAGAAGGCTAAGGGACAGTACGGCAGAGTGGATGACGCAGTAAAGATTATCGATCCAAGACAGGAATAGGAGGTAGGGAACAATGGCTTTATTTGAATCATATGAAAGAAGAATTGACAAAATCAATGCTGTATTGAACGAATACGGAATTGCTTCTATTGAGGAGGCAGAGAAGATTACAAAGGATGCCGGTCTGGATGTATATGACCAAGTAAAGAAGATCCAGCCTATCTGTTTTGAAAATGCTTGCTGGGCGTATACCGTTGGCGCTGCGATTGCCATCAAGAAGGGCTGCAAGAGGGCAGCAGATGCCGCGGCTGCAATCGGAGAGGGATTACAGGCGTTCTGTATTCCGGGTTCTGTTGCGGATCAGCGCAAGGTTGGATTGGGACATGGCAATTTGGGAAAGATGCTTCTTGAAGAGGAGACAGAGTGCTTCTGCTTCTTAGCTGGACATGAGTCCTTTGCGGCTGCTGAGGGTGCTATCGGTATCGCGGAGAAGGCTAATAAGGTTCGTACCAAGCCGCTGAGAGTTATCTTAAATGGTCTTGGCAAGGATGCTGCTCAGGTTATCTCCAGAATCAACGGATTTACATATGTAGAGACAGAGATGGATTATTATACAGGCGAGGTAAAAGAAGTATTCCGCAAGCCTTATTCTACAGGACTTCGCTCCAAGGTAAATTGCTATGGAGCCAATGATGTGACAGAGGGTGTTGCAATTATGCATAAGGAGGGTGTGGATGTTTCTATTACAGGAAATTCTACGAACCCGACCAGATTCCAGCATCCAGTTGCAGGAACCTATAAGAAGGAATGTGTAGAGCAGGGCAAGAAGTACTTTTCCGTAGCATCCGGTGGCGGTACAGGAAGAACCCTCCATCCCGATAATATGGCAGCAGGACCAGCATCCTACGGCATGACAGATACCATGGGACGTATGCACTCTGATGCACAGTTTGCAGGCTCCTCATCCGTACCAGCACATGTAGAGATGATGGGACTTATCGGCATGGGCAACAATCCTATGGTTGGCGCTACCGTGGCGGTTGCTGTTAGCATCGAGGAAGCGGCGAAGGCAGGCAAATTCTAAGAAATAGCGTATATTCAAGGGTTTCCGTTGATGTGAGTAGTCAGCGGAAGCCCTTAATTTTGTCACGTAATAGACAGATAATAGACAAGTAATAGACATATGGTAATAGACAAATGCTAAACATAAAAATGCTGTTATCTAAAGCAGGAGGGTAGCGGTTTCTTTTTAAAATGGATAAAGGGCATCTTCATATTACAGACGCCCGCTGATACGGTTTTATGTAACGGTCATTCCCCATACTTAGAATATTGTGCCGGACAACAAGGAATAATCCTTTAAATGCTCTAAATTCCGGACACAAGGGAAAGGCATAAGGCGATAGCTGAAAATATGGAACTGTTTGGACGGTAAAGAGAAAGTGGGGTAGATCATTACGGATAAGGA
>CAMWWW010000174.1 GCA_947178015.1 uncultured Clostridia bacterium | reverse complement strand
CTATAACCTTTACATCGTATAAATGATACGTTTCTTGCAGAGCAAGCATAAGCCCCGGAACAATTCCCGAAGAACCGGCTGTCGGCGCCGCCACAATCACTCCCATAGAAGAATTCACCTCAAGAACAGCCATAGAATATGCGATGCCTCGGCTCAATACGTCCCCGCAGAGATTTTCTCCCTTTTCTCGGCAAAGCGTGAGCTTTTTTGCCTCGCCTCCGATAAGCCCTCCCATGGATTTGACCGGAGCGTGAAGCGGTGTGAGAGCCGATTCCTTCATAATATGATATACCTGCTCCATCTGCTGCTGCACTTGCTTTACTGGGCGTTCAGCCAAGTCACATTCTCTTTGTCGCATTGCATCCGAAATCAGCCAATTTCTGTCTTGGCATAGCGCAAGTAATTCTCTGGCATTTTTAAAATCTATCCTATCCATCTCTTCCTCCGCTATTTCTGAATTAGCATCACCGCTAAAACATGGGGATTGGTCTTTATTTGCTCCGGCAGGTTATCGGGCAGATTCTGATCCGATTCAACAATGGTATATGCCTTCTCTCCCTTGGATTCTCGAAAGATTCTCATAAATGCAATATTCACTGCCTTATCACCAAAACATTTTGTAATATGTGCCGCCACGCCCGGTTTATCCTGCTGAATAATAATTACCGCATTGTATTCTCCTGTAAAGTCTACCCGTACCTGATTAATTCGAACGATTCGAACCTTTCCGCCGCCAGTAGATTCCCCTCTTACATCCATAACAGTGCCGTCTTCTTCTATCATCTGAATGTCCACCGTATTGGGATGCAGATCGGTTTCTGTTTCATTGATAATAAATTGATATTTGATTCCCTGTTCCTTCGCTATTTCAAAAGAATCACGTATTCGAATATCGTCCGTGGCAAATCCCATGATTCCGCCTAAAAGGGCACGGTCTGTACCGTGCCCCCGATAGGTCTTGGCGAAGGAGCCATAAAGTGTAAAATTTACTTGTTTCAACCTTCCTGTTTTCATCTTCTGCGCCAGATAGGCAATCGCGCAGGCGCCGGCTGTGTGTGAGCTGGATGGTCCCACCATATTGGGACCAAGCACGTCAAATACACTGATAAATGACATCCTGATACCTCCAAAACCTTTTTATCTTCCTTCTGCCATCTTAAGCTGAGCTGTCACTAATCCATAGTATATCCCTTTTTTCTCCAGCAATTCATTATGTGTTCCAATCTCGGCAACTCCATGCTTATCAATTACCACCAGACGATCGGCGTTGCGGAGTGTCGACAGACGATGCGCGATGGCGAAGGTCGTTCTTCCTTTTACTAATCGGTCAAGCGCCTGTTGTATTAAAAATTCACTTTCTGTATCAAGCGCGGAGGTCGCCTCGTCCAGAATCAAAAGCCTTGGATTATTGAGAATCGCTCTTGCTATGGCGATTCTCTGCCGCTCTCCTCCCGATAAATTATAACCATGCTCTCCTACATACGTATTATAACCGTCCGGTGTCTTACAGATAAAATCATGTGCATTTGCCGCTTTTGCCGCTTGAATTACCTCAGCGAGCGAGGCGTTCTGCCTTGCAAATCTAATATTCGCAAGGATACTGCCGGAAAACAAGAACGTTTCCTGAAGAACAACGCCGATCTGAGAATGAAGACTCTCTGTTTTTATATTCCTGATATCCACGTTGTCGATCATGATTTTTCCCTGATCGACGTCATACAATCGCATAATCAAATTTATCAGGGTTGATTTTCCTGTTCCAGAAGCACCCACCAGCCCTATCATCTCTCCGGGCTTTACTTGAAAGCTGATGTTTTCCAAAACCGGCTCATAGGTGTGATAGCCAAAGGAAATATCCTCAAAGGTAAATGCTCCATGAATGGGAAATTCTTTGCTGTTCTCGTGATCCGCAATCATAGGCTCCTCGTCCAATACATCATAGATACGATTTAAGCTGGTAATCATCTGCATCATCGCGCGGGGAAGATGGGTCATCCAGCTTAATGGTCCAAACAGATAGCCGCAGTATGTAATAAACTGCACGAGCTGTCCCATGGTCATCTTGCCGTTTAACACATCGATACCGCCGAAAAAGACTGCGATATAGGTTCCAGCTCCCAGAAGGAATGTAAGAATGGGGAAAAAAATTGCCCAAAATGTCTCATTTCTCTTACTGATTGCTGCATATTCCTCCGCCTTCTTTTGAAAATTTGCCGCTTCGCGCTCTTCTTTTCCAAATGATTTTACGATTCTCATACCAGAGATAATATCTTGAAGTCTGCTGGCAAGATCATCCGCCCTCAGCCACTGTTTGTGGAAAATACTGCGAATATAGTGCCAGAACATTCTTGTGATCACAAACACCAGCACAATAAATACAACAGATAAAAGTGTCATTTGCCAGCTAATCAGGCACATCATCACAAGAGCGACAATCATGGTGAGCAACGTGGAGAACATATCTCCAAATACGTCGACCATAAAATTTCTGATCTGATTGGTATCCCGCGATACACGGTTCATCAGTTCGCCCGGCTTTCTGTTTCCAATAAAGGACAGCGACAGCACCTGTATCTTATAATACAGCTTCTTTCGAAGCGTCATGCTAAGGGAAGTTCCCAATGCCATACATTGCCAGTACCGATAAACCTCCAATAAAATGCGGAAAATCAACAAGAAGAAGGATAGCCCGACAAACATCCACAAATCTGCCCAACTTCCTGTTCCCGTTGCAAGCGCATCATCGATAAAACGGCGCTGTATCATAGGTGTAATGAGATTTACCGCCGCAATCAATGACATAAGAAGGGAGATCAGCAGAAGTTTTCCCACATATTCTCCGCACAATGCCATAAATTTTTTTAGTAAATCGGCCTTGCCCTCACAATAGGGACATTTGCTGGTTCCCGGAAGTGCCTTGCCGCATTTTTCACAGTATTTCTCATACTCATGGCTGACCACCTTCTCTGGTTTTATTCCCTTCTGATTTGCTGTGATAATTGTCTGCGCTCCGCGGACAGCATAAGAAACTCGAATAATATGTCGCATCGAAAACCGCGCCGCGCAGATCATGGCACCATCTTTTTTAATTACAGTGACAATACCGCTGTTTACCTGATGTTCACATTTTATCTTCTCACAATCCGCAAGCAGAAAAGAGGATGTTACACGATCTTCTGCGATTACCAGAAAACGCCTCTGCGTCACCACCAGCCATACATTTTTCGCATAAGCCTCACAGGCCAGCATACTTTGATTGTCAAACGACAGATCAACCGGGACACAATAACAGACCGATTCTCCCTCTGCAAGCGCCAGCGCATCCATCTGCTGTTTGCCCAATGTATAATTTAGTTTCATAAAACTCCTATCTTCCTTCTATACCAAGGCATCTAGTAAAGAATATCAATTCTTCCATTTAAAATACCATGGAGAAGGTTAAATAAAGAGATCCAGCTTTTTCCGCTCCATAACCCCAAGCTGGTAAAAGTCTGGGATCTCATATCTATTTCCATCAATATCCGTCACCAAAAATCTAGAATCACTGAGAGAAACCACCGCATCGCCGCTCATCTGTGTGGTAAATCGGCAGGCACCGAAGGTTGTCATCACACTCCAGTATGCGTATCCATATTCATCTTTTACATCCAAAACTTTTGTGATAACCGGCATAAAATAGCGTAGTTTAATCTGCTCCCGCAACATTTCCTGCTGATCCTTGGAGAGCGCGGAAAGCTTCTCCACAATCCCGATTTCCTTTGCCTTCTCATCTGCCTCCCGGATGGAGATAAATTCTTCTGGATTTGTCAGAGGAAACGTTAAGTACACGCCCACTCTGTCATATTCTTTATCCTTGGTTTTCAGTGAGAGAAATCCACCTTCTGTTCTGGTAAATTGCGCATTTTCCCCGTTGAGAAAACGCATCTCCAACAGCTCCTCGGATTCTTTTATTAAAGCCTCTTCGTCAAATTCCTGAAGATCGAGCAAATTTGACATCGTATTTTCCTGTTTGCTCATGTTATTCCTCCACTCTCAATTTATTCTATTCCCCGCATAGCAAGAGCTTTTGTTTGAAGCTCGCTCAATTTATAATAAGTTCCTTTTTTGGCAAGCAATTCTTCATGTGTTCCTGACTCTGTAAGCCTGCCGTCGTCCAGCACAATAAGATGTGTTGCATTTCGCAGTGTGGAAAGACGGTGAGCGATGGAAAGCACTGTTCTGCCCTTCTCCAATCGTTCCAATGATTTTTGGATGGCCAATTCTGTCTCTGTATCCACTGCGGAAGTAGCCTCATCCAAGATCAAGATCTTTGGATCGGCAAGAATCGCTCTTGCAATCGAGATTCTCTGTTTTTCTCCGCCGGAGAGGGAGCGGCTGGAAGAACCTAATATGGTATCATAGCCCTCTGGCATACGACAGATAAAATCATGCGCATTGGCTTGAATGGCAGCACGGATAATCTCTTCCCGGCTTGCCTCCGGGCGCGCATAAGCGATATTTTCTGCTACTGTGCCCATAAAAATATACGTCTCCTGCGATACCATGGCAACATTTTTGCGCAGCTCATGAAAACCATATTGCTTTACGTTAATTCCGTCCACCAGAACCTCGCCCTCCTGTGTATCATAAAGACGCGAGATCAGATTAACGAGCGTGGATTTTCCTGCGCCAGAACGCCCCACAATGCCAAATACCTCCCCCGCCTTTACATGAAAGCTAATATCCTTTAAAATCGGTTTATGTGCCTCATAACCGAAGGTGACGTTCTTAAGTTCAATCTCTCCATTTAATGTATCCGGTCGAACGGGATCGGCGGCTTCCTTTACCTCTGGCACGGCATCAATAATCTCAAACATACGTTGTGCCGAATTCATACAATTTGTATACCAGCGAATCATGCGCGACATAAATTCCAGAGGTCCTTTTAGCTGTCCCACATAGCCAGAAAAGGTCAGAAGAAGTCCAAGCTCTATATTGGAGCCGCCGATAATCAAAGCGCCGCCCACTGCCCAGACAAGGAAACTAATGGTATCCTCAACCGTACAATACAATGCAAAAAATTTATTATCATAGCGCGCCAGATCCATCTCCGCTGTCTTCATTCTACCATTGTTTTTTGAAAACCGCGTCATCTCCTGTTCCTGCTGCCCAAATGCCTTTACCACGCGCGCGCCGGTGAAATTTTCATTCATCTGTCCCTTTAAGCGGCGGTTTGCACGATGCCGTTTTCCATAATAATGCCAGAGATGCGGCATCATCCGATAACTGATAATGACAAGCACTGGCATCAAGATCACCGATACAAGCGCTAACAGCGGATTTAGCAAAAACATAATAATGCTTGTCGCTATAATATTACCGACATTTATCAAAAAATAAGGAATTCCATCAATAAAGAAGCTTGATATTTCCTCCGCATCATCCGAGACACGCGTCATCAAACCTCCTGTCTGTCTTCTGGAATAGAAGCTGATAGAAAGCCTTCCCATAG
>CAMWWW010000173.1 GCA_947178015.1 uncultured Clostridia bacterium | reverse complement strand
TCAACCACTCCTGCGGTATCTCCAAATCTTCCTTTTTGGTATTCAATACCTTATCCAGCTTCGGCGAGCCAAGCCCCAAAAACTTTTCTTCCAGCCTCTTCCTGTCAATATGATACCCTTGCAAGCCATTCTCCTTCGCTGCCTTCAGATACTCATTCACATAAATCTGCTTCATTTTCTCTGACTGTACAATAACCTTGTCCGCATTGATAACCCCCGGTGTCCATACAAAGTGTTTCATCTTATCAATTCTTTCCTGATCGTCCGGCTCAATCTCCCCCAATATAAAATACGGAATATACACCAACTGATCTGTATACTTTTTCAGATTATTGCTAAAGTACCTCGAGTGCACACAAGTTACCAAATTCCAATTATCATATGGATTATGTATGTAAATAGCATCCGGCTTTCTTTCCTCGAAATTATATGCCTGCCAATCCGTTATATCAATATTCTTCGGATATTCCCCGCCTTCATAATGCATCACGCCCAAGCTTCCGTCCGGATTTTTATCATAATATGGAATCGGTACAACATACGCGTCGCAGTCTGGATCTTCTTTTGCTGCCAAGTAAACGCTTTCCAAAGCGTCCCACATCGAAGCCTTATATGGAAAAAATGCAACCTCCTTGCGAATCCGAATATCATTGCGCACGCTGTTCTCAATGCAAACCAACTGTTTTTTCAGTTTCTTATAAATTTTATTTGCACTGATATCACCATCGTTCAACTCCTCATGGCAATGAAACACGATATCACAATACGCTTCCACATGTGACACCGTAACAAATCCTTCTCCTTCCATTGTTTCAATCGCTGTCCCAAGTGTAATGGCACACTCCTGACACTGGATAAGCATGTCCTGTGCAAGCACATAGTTCTTTTTGTCAATATCATTTTTAATTTCATCATGTGCCTCATATAAGGTCTGAATCATTTCCATGATTTCCTGCTTTTGTGCCTTTCGCATCCTGCTCCCCCTTAAAGCAATCAATTCGTTAAAAATCTGCAAAATTTTTATATTCGTATACAGTTTAGCACAACTTTATGTAAATTGCCACTAAAATTTTACAAAATACAAAATTTTCTATCTATGTTCCAAGATAATGCCCCAAAATAGAACGACTTTTTCTTTCCAAAAGGCATTCACTGTGTTAGAATAGCAAAGAATATAACTATATCATAATATCGGATAAAAGTGGGGAAGTGTTTAGTCTTGAAATACTTAAAACAATTTTTAATCATTCTTTTGATTTCATTTATTGGTGAAATCCTTAAAGCCGTACTGCCGCTGCCTGTACCGGCAAGCATCTATGGTATGGCAATTCTTTTTGTATGCCTTGTGACAGGCATCCTCAAACCGGAGGCTGTAAAAGACGCCGGAAAATTTTTGATAGAGACAATGCCTGTCATGTTCATTCCGGCAGGAGTGGGGCTAATGGCATCATGGGGTATCTTAAAACCGATGCTTATTCCTGTTGTGGTCATCACAGTCGTCGTGCTTGTTGCTGTCATGGCAGTGAGCGGCCGCGTTGCGCAGGCAATCATCCGGCATGAAAGGAGCAAAAAAAGCAATGAATGAATTTATGCAGACTTCAATCTTTGCCGGTGCGGCAATCAGCCTTCTCTCCTATATGCTTGGTCTCAAGCTCAAGGAAAAATTAAAAAGCAGTCTTTTTAATCCGCTTCTAATCTCCATTATCGTTACGATTGCCATACTCTTAGCGGCGCATGTGGACTACGATACCTATAATCTGAGTGCCAAATATCTAAGCTGGTTTCTTACTCCCGCGACGGTCTGCCTTGCCATTCCGCTGTATGAGCAGCTTGCGCTGCTAAAGAAAAATCTCGCCGCGGTGATTGCAGGAATTGTGTCGGGCGTGCTGACAAGCCTTGTTACGGTGCTTATCCTCGCCCTGCTTTTCGGGCTGAATCAGCAGGAATATGTAACCTTCCTGCCAAAGTCTATCACGACGGCAATCGGCATGAGTGTTTCCGAGGAGCTTGGCGGATATGTCAATATCACAGTTTTGGTCATTGTAATCACAGGCGTTCTCGGAAACATTCTGGCTGAATTTATCTGCAAAGCTTTTGGCATCAAAGAGCCTATCGCAAAAGGACTGGCTATCGGTTCCGCCGCTCATGCCATCGGCACCGCAAAGGCAATGGAGCTGGGCGAAATCGAAGGTGCCATGAGCAGCCTTTCCATTGCGGTTGCAGGTATTTTGACGGTTATCGGCGCCTCTGTCTTTTCGTGGATTTATTCTGTGCTGTGAGTATGTATCTTGCAGTCTTTCCTGTCCGGCAACTGCACGAGAATAATTGCCGCAAATGCCAGCACACATCCGCAGATTTCTCTTATGGAAAGCTTTTGGTCTAAAATCAGCCAGCCGGCAAGCACAGATACTACGGATTCCAAGCTCAAAATCAGGGATGCAACCGTCGGGTTCATCCCTTTTTGTCCCACAATCTGCAACGTATATGCGACACCGCTTGACAGAACGCCGGCATATAAAATTGGAATGCCCGCCGCAAAAATATCACCCATATCCGGTTTCTCAAAAATCAGCATACATACCGTTGACAATGCCGCACATACCAAAAACTGTATGCAGGAAAGCTTTACCCCATCCGATTTCGGGGAAAAATAATCAATCACAAGAATATGAACGGTAAATCCGACCGCACAGGCAAACACAAAGCTGTCGCCCAGTTGCAGGCGAAATTCCCCTTTCGTGATACACAAAAAATACATTCCAAGCAAAGCCAGCGCCACTGCCGTCCAAACCTTCATCCCTGCTTTTTTGTGCAAAAAAATACCAAATATCGGCACAAGTACCATGTACATTGCCGTAATAAAACCGGCTTTGCCGACTGTGGTATGCTTCACCCCAAACTGCTGCAGGGTACTCGCTGCAAAGAGGCAGATGCCGCAGCATATGCCTCCGATAATGAGAATTTTTTTATTCTGTTTTATGACACTCGTGTCATTTTTTTGTTTTCTTTTATCCATTAGCGCAATATATGGCACAAGCACGAGAAAAGCGAGGATATTTCTTGCAGCCGTAAAAGTAAACGGCTCAACATAGTCCATGCCAACGCTTTGTGCGATAAATCCCAATCCCCATATGCACGCTGTGAGAAACAGGATTAATGACTGACGCAATACAAATCGATTCATTCTGTACAACTCCTAAGTTCTGTTAAAATAATGCCTTTTTTAATACTTCCAAATTATCCCGCATCGCTCCCAGATAAGTAAATCCGCTCTCAATCTCCTTTGCCGTCACTGACTGTAACGAGTTCATGGTAAGGATTTCCTGATTCTGACTGCGCGTGTTCTGCCTGATAATCTCGGCAATTCGCTGGTCTGAGCCTTCTATCGCCAAAATCGTGTGAAGCTCCAGCTCATCCGCCTTCCCTGAAAGAAACGTGATGGTTTCAAAGCTCGCGTCGGTTTCCGTACTGCATCCGGCAAATGCCGCGTAATAATCAATTCCATAATCCTCGGTCATATAGCGAAATGGAAAACGGTCTCCGAACAAAAGGGTATTGCGCTCTGCCCTGTTTACCGCATCAGCATACGCATCGTCAAGCGCATGCAGCTCCTGAATATATGCCTCCGCATTTTCAGCATAATATGCGGCATTTTCGGCATCGAGCTGCCCTATTTTTTCAGAGAGCGCATCGGTCAGATGGGCGGCATTTCTAAGAGACAGCCATATGTGTTCGTCATACTCCGTTTCCCCGTCTGAATGCTCCTCATGCTCCTCATGCGTCTGCATTCCCTCAACCACTTCTTCCTCCCAAACGCGGTCGCCCAATGTGTCAATCAGGTTTACCACACTCATCTCTTGATTGACCGCACCTTTTAGTGCTTCCTCTACCCACTCGTCCGACTCTCCGCCGACATATACAAACAAATCCGCAGACGAAATCCTTGCCATGCTTTCCGCGGTCGGCTGGTAGCTATGCAAATCGCCGCCCTTCTCCAGCAAATAGGTCAGTTCAAAGTTATCAGAATGCGCTCCAAGTATTTCCCGAATCCAGTCATACTGTGCAAAGGTTGTGCAGACAATGCTATACTTCGCTATCCCTGTGTGGTTCGCACTGCTCTTACAGCCTGTCAGCAGCAGCATACACATCAGCACACACAATACCGCTGACAGGAAAAAACGTCTTGTTCTATTTTTTTGCATAATTTCGATTATAATATCCCTTTCCATTCCGTCATAATATCCTCGCAGGCATAGGCATCCATATCCTCAACTGCCTTGAGCATTTTGTTATAATATCCGGAGCTGACGTCATCAAGCTTGTATACACTCAACTTACGAACCGCTTCCTCGAGCATATCCGTATCAAGCTCCTCAATCGCGTTTTCTATTGCTTCAAACACTGTGCGCAAAACGTCATTCGTCAATTCCTCTGTCGCCTCACTTTTCTCCTCTGTGAAATACGCCTTTAGAATTTCATAATAGTGTGCGTACTCATCAAGCGCCGCCTGTGTATCAGACCGAATCGTTTCGATGTCCAGCTCATTACCCGCTTTTTCAAGCAGCTCTGCCTTTTTGGCAAGCTCCATTGCGCCAATCTGCCTTGACGAGCTTTTCAGCGCATGTACTTCAACCGTATAGTTTTTCCAGTTCTCCGTCTCGTAATATTCTTTAATCACCGCTGTTTTCTGAGGGATAATCCTACAGTAATCCTTTAAAATAGACCAAAATACTTTTTCATTTCCAAGCATTTTAATTGCTGCTGCCGAATCAATTCCTTCTATTTGGGGAAGTGTGCTTTTTGTATGGGCAGCGCTCTTGACGCCCTTTGTAATCTTATTTTTTGGCAGCCAGTGCTTTACCTTGTTAATCAATACGTGAACCTCTATTGGCTTTGCAATAAAGTCATTCATGCCCTCCTCAAGGAACATATTTTTCACACCACCCACCGCATTTGCAGTCAGTGCAATAATCGGCACGTTGTCATACTCCTTGTGGAAACGCCGGATAATACGCGTCGTCTCTACGCCGTCAATCTCCGGCATCATGTGATCCATTAAAATCAAATCATAAGATGTTTCCGAAATCTTCTCAATCGCTTCCTTGCCGCCCAGTGCCGTATCAATTTCCATTCCAAGCGGCTCTAAAAGCCCTTCTGCCACTGTAAGGTTTACGGTATTGTCATCAACAATGAGAATTTTTGCCGTTTCCGCCATAAAATCATAGATTTCATCGCCCATATGCTCATCAAGATACTCTTCATTATTATAAATGGCAGTGATCATCATTGCAGTTACCGGTTTCTTTACAAACAGTACGTTTGGCAGATCACTGTCTGACGAATAACTGTATGAGTTAACGGAAACCACTGTAAGCTGTGGATTCTTTTCTACAAATATCAGCAAATCATCTGTCAGTGCCGCTTTATCGACAAACAGAAACGGTTTCTTATCCATCACAGGCAGAATATGATCCTTTACGGACTGAATATCCT
>CAMWWW010000172.1 GCA_947178015.1 uncultured Clostridia bacterium | reverse complement strand
CCTGTAACTTATGTCTGCATACAACAAAATAAACAGTCCTACAATTCCAGATAAACTGGAGAGGATTACTACCAGTGTAAAGCAAAATCTCAGCTTTTTTTCCACCTTCATCATCTTGATTTTTTCAATCATAACTCTTTTGTCCTCCCTTGCAGATACAATCTTTATTCCTCGTTCTTCTCTAATACTATCTTCTTTACTTTCATCTGCTTAAATACAATACGATATTCTCCTGTCAAGGTTCCTGTTTTTAACAAAATCTTAACATTTGTTAAAGGCTTATTTATTATAACATTTTTTTTATAAAGATACAACCTCTTTTCAGATTGTTTTTAAGATTTGTAAAAATCAATAAAAAAGTCTAAAAAAAGCAGCAGATAACCTTCTTTGTACATCACCCGCTGGTTTTTTTATACTTTTTTCTGTACAAATATAGGTTGTTTTCTGTTAGATTCATTCACAGTATTTCGCGTTATTATAGTCAGATCTCTGCTGAATGGTTGACAGGAATAAGAATCAGCCGGACAAAATTATTTTTTGCCCGGCTGCCAAACGAAACCTATATTGCACAATATTTATTTCGACATACAAGGATTGGAAAAAGCAGGATTAAACGCATAGAAGTTTCTCGAATCCAGATTATCCTGCACGATGCGTAGCCCTTCACCGAAACGAAAAGATTGAAGCATAGGATTCTATTATTAGACATCTAAATCCGCCACACAATTTCAGCACTGCCGTCTGCAATTCGAATCACTTTAATAAGCACATCCACCACTGTCTGCCTATCTTCAAAAGCGAGAATATCCCATGCCTTTATATCCATCATTTTCTGTCTTTTTTCCTCCAAAGCATATATCTCCGCAATCTCATCCTGCAAAGCACGCCGTTCCGCATCCAGCCTCGCAACCTTCTCATCCATATATTTTATTAAAACCTCACTTGATCCAGATACTTTTTCAAGAATCTTTTCTATTTCTTCCTCAATCTGTGTGACACGGCATTTCTTAGCCATTTTCTTCTGCTCTTCTTTGTCTATACTATTTCTTTCTCTTTCTATTCCCTTTGCCTTTTTTAGCAATCGCTCCCTATCAGCCAAAAGCTCCGCCAGCTTTTCCTTTATTGCGCCAAGCATATATTCCTCCAATGCATCTGCATAGATTGTACCGCCCGCTCCTTTGCAGCTCCCATGCTTCCCCGACTGGCTGCAAACAAAATAGCGCCCCCACTTTGTTTTTGCCTTGCGGATTGTCAACGCATAACCACATCTTCCACATTTTACCTTGCCCACCAACCATGAATTTTTCGGTTTACAGGTCTTTGTGGATTGCCTATTATTCAGGCACCGCGTGCGGCACGCCAGCCAAACCTTAGAAGGGATAAATCCTCTATGCGGTGCAAGAACAATCTCCCTTCCCGCCAAATCACTCTGCTTTCTTGTGCCAGAGCCTGCGCCCTTGTAAAGAAAACAGGCGTTATATCCCATAAAATCACTTGCAGAATTATAAATATTCGCTCCTTGGCTCTGAAAAAAACGATACACATCAATATCTGCTTCCACATACGCAGGATTTCGAAGCATCTCGCTAAGTCGCGCCGTATTCCAATTAGACCCCCGCAGATTTTTAATTTGATGCTTATTTAAGTACCGCACTATATCCCCAAGAGAATTGTTCTTATCTGCATACATAGAATAGATTAGCTTTAGCTGCGTGCTTTCTTCTGGGATTTCCTCATACATGGAAGTATGCACCGTATCTTTTACAATATCGATAAGACGGTAGCCGTAAGGAACGCGACCGCCCATATAAAAACCTCGTCTGCACCTCGCATAATAAGCATCTGTCACACGTTTTTGTATTGTCTCTCGTTCTAATTGGGCAAATACAATACAGATATTTAACATCGCTCTGCCTATGGGCGTGGATGTATCAAATTTTTCTGTGGTAGAAATAAACTCAACCTGATATGCCTGAAATTCCTCCATCATAGCTGCAAAATCCAGTATAGAACGGCTGATGCGATCCAGCTTATACACAATTACACGTTTTATCTTGCCTGCACGAATGTCATGCATCATCCGTTCAAAACCCGGACGATTGGTATCCTTGCCGGAAAATCCTCTATCCGTGTATTCTGTGCAGACATCCCCGCGCGCTTCATATCTGCAGAATTCAAGCTGGCTTTCTATGGATATGCTGTCCTTTTTTTCCACTGACTGTCTTGCATACAATGCATTATCACGCTTATATAACTGTACCTCAGACATCTTACGCATACTTTCTAAAAACCGAATAAAGCTGGGTGAAAATTTCTTGAAAGATCTCCTGTTCTGCTTGTTCCTGAAATTCAGGTATACGATTTGTCACCGTCAGATTCATTCTATCTATGCTTATGTAATTTTTATTTGTCTGAGCAATACTTCTTTTTGTCATAAAGCTTCTCCTTGCCATTTTTCTTCTATTTTATGAAAAACGGCAAGTACACTATCACAAAAATCCTGCTTTCCTTCTTTCCTAGATATACGGCAAAATATTTCGTCTCTTTAGGAACGGCGCTGAATGATGTGATCAATTAACCCAAATTCCATGGCTTCCTCTGCTGACATATAGTTATCGCGCTCTGTGGCAAGGTAGATCTCTTCTCTGCTTTTCCCTGTATTTTCAGCTAAAATAGCATTTAAACGTTGTTTATTTTTCTGTATATGCTCGGACACAATCTTAATATCAGAAACTTGTCCTTGTATTCCACTTCCTGAAATTGCGGGCTGATGTATCATAATCTCTGCGTTCGGCAGAGCAGTACGCTTTCCTTTAGCGCCTCCTGCCAATAAAAATGCCCCAAAGCTGGCGGCGAGTCCTATGCATATCGTTGAGACGTCACACTTAATGTATTGCATGGTATCATAAATGGCAAAACCAGATGTAATAGAACCGCCGGGGCTGTTTATATATAATTGAATATCCTTCTGCGGATCTTGGGCTTCTAAAAATAACATTTGTGCGATCACCAATCTTGCCGAAACATCATTGACCTCCTCTCCCAAAAAAATAATCCGGTCAGACAATAATCTTGAGAAAATATCATAACTGCGCTCTCCCCGGCTTGTCTGTTCTATTACATAAGGTATTGTGTTCATGCTGCCAATTTTCCTCCCCACAGATACATGATTTTTGTTGCGCCAAAAGCATTGTACAAACACGCTCTAAGCTTGATTTGTTTAGGATAGTATTCTCCTCTTCTTCGATATATCTGAGGTGAACATTGATAGAGCTGATAAAACGCATAGGAAAAAGCCTGCTGTGAGCTATAATGTGCTTCATAAGCGATCTCGATAATAGGCGTATCCGTTTCAGCAAGCTTTTGTGCTGCCAATGTCAGCCTTCGTCCTTGAATATATTTATAAACCGTGCATTTTGTTTCTTCGTTAAATTTTCTTATTATATAAAATTTTGAATAATTTAATGCACTTGCTATGGTATCCAGCGACAAGTCTTCCTCCAAATGTGCTTCTATATAATCCACAACTTTCTTCACGACTAGAGTATGGTTCATATTACAGCGCCTCCTTCTTCCTCTAATATAACACAATTCTTTCCTATCGTCTTAAGAAAAATTGCTCAAAATATATCAATCCTCCCGATTTGCTTCACCAAATCTCTGATAATGCACAATCTCCCTCTCTCTTAGATAGCGTATTGGATCGCACACATCTGGATCTTTTACCAACCTTAATATATTATCATAGGTTGAGCGTGCCTTCTGTTCTGCTGCCATATCCTCATGGAGATCTGTGATGGGATCGCCTTTTGACTGGAATTCACAGGCATTAAACGGAACCCCTCCCGCAGACTGCGGCCACAGACCAAGCGTGTGATCCACATAATAATTCGCAAATCCAGAATTTCTAATCTCCTCCGGCGACAGATTTCTTGTAAGCTGATGAACAATCGTGCTGACCATCTCCATATGCGCCAGTTCTTCTGTACCTACCTTATGCACAGAAATGATCCAAATCAAGCCTTATATGGACAAGCCCATTTTTCTATATGAAACCACACCATCGTCAACTTTAATCATGTGTGTTTTACTATGTTGACTTTTGGGGAAAAATCCGATATACTATAGCAAAGTACACAATCGAGGAAAAATTTGCGTGTGGTTTAATAGAGGTAAAACAATGCTTGATGAAAAATCGATAAACGCAGTCAGGGAGATTTTTTCCAATCACGATAATATAATGACAACTGCTCAACTGGATTCCTGCAGAATCTACTATGCTGATATTCAGCAGCTATTAAATGAGGGCTTCGTTGAAAAAATCAAACGGGGTTATTATCATTGGGCGGAAACCTACGGTGAACAGGAAATTAAAATTATCAACCGTCTTTTTCCCGATGCTGTGCTTTGCATGGAAACTGCCCTCTTTTACTATCAGTACAGTGACCGCAATCCTGCTGAGTGGAATATTACGATTGATAAAAATGTCTCCAGAAGCCGTACAAATATCGACTATCCCTTTGTAAAGGCATATCGAGTTGAGTCCGATTTAGTGTCTCTTGGCGAAACGAAAGGCAGTATCAATTTTATCGATGTTCGTATCTACGACCGTGATCGTACCATTTGCGATGTGCTGCGGAATATGAACAAAATGGATAAAGAGATTTTTAATAAGGCAATACAAGGGTATGTGAAAGACCTGAAAAAAAATATACCAAGTCTTATGGAGTATGCCAAAGTGTTGCGTGTGCAAAAACGAGTAAAGGACCTGATTGGAGTGTGGTTATGATGGCTGATGTAGCAGCATCTGTTTTGGCAAAGCTTAAGAATAAAGCAAAAGCGGCTGGTATCAGCTATCAGCAGTGCCTACAGCTTTTTATGCAGGAAGAATTTCTGCGGAAGCTCTCAAAATCTGGATATGAGGATACGCTTATTCTCAAGGGCGGATTGTTTATTTATACGCTTACCAATTTTGAAAGCCGCGCAACGATTGATGTGGATTTCCTGCTTCGCAGCGTATCCAATTCGTTGGACGAGGTAAAAGCCCTTATCCTAAAAATCCTTGCTACACCTACGGGCAATGATTATATTGAGATGACCGCGAAAGGGTTCGAAGAAATCTCACCGCAAAGGAAATATCACGGCATCAGCACACAGATTATCGGAAAGATAAAAAATGTCCGAGTTCCTTTTAATGTGGATATTGGTGTGGGCGATGTGATTGTTCCCCGTGCCGAGCAGCGGACTATCCATACACAGCTCCCCGATTTTGAGGCTCCTGTCATTATGACCTATTCTCTTGAAAGCACCATTGCGGAAAAGTTTGACGCTATCCTGCAACGATTTGAACTAACAGGCAGAATGAAGGACTTTTACGATATTTATTATTTGGCAAGGACTTTTGATTTTGATGGAGCGAAATTGCAGACGGCAATATCCAAAACACTGGAACGGCGAGGGACGCCCTACGAAAAGAACAGTTTTAAGCGTATTCTCACACTTGCCGAGGATGTGGATATGCAGAAGCGTTGGAAATTCTTT
>CAMWWW010000171.1 GCA_947178015.1 uncultured Clostridia bacterium | reverse complement strand
TCACTGTACATTATTGATAAGAAACGTATGAAACTGTCGGAGGCAAATCTTCCGAAAATTGTAACGGATTCTATACCAAAATATATGCGATGGATGAAAATGCCTGTAGCTAAGGTTAAAGCGGGGCCACGCGTGATGACACTGTTATGCGATGAACCTGTATTTGCCCAGATTCTCCCAAAACAGGAGGTCAAGGCTGTCGTGAGCGGAATCTACATAACAAGCGCAAAACGAATCCGCGGCCCTATCCCAGAGCCGAAAAAGAAGAAGAGCTTTTTCTCTCGTTTTAAGAAATCCAAAAAAGAAGAAACACCTAAAAAGGGAGAAACATCTAAGAAAAAAGGCTGACATCCCCAGCCTTTTTTTCTTTTAGGCAGATGCTGATCTTACAATCTGACACATACTCATAATTGATATCCAAAGAGTAATCGATGCTGATATCAATAGAGTCCTCTTCCTCTTTCACATCCACCTTATTTGTGGCAAGCCCAATCAGCAGATTGCCAAATGGCGTGTCGTAGTAAGTCATATTTTTCTGTTTCTCCTCAAATACCATATGCACATTTGTGATTCCCTTTTTTGTAATATCCACCATATGCTCATTAAATTTAATCATATTGCGCGTCGTTCCCGAAAATCCTTCCATCGCCTCATCAAACATCACATAATGCCGGCTGCCGCGCTTATAATAATCACCTACGGTAATCATCTCCACAGCTTCTTTATCATCATTTACAAACTGTAACCCAGATATTGACACCAGTACCTCTTTCTCCATGATAGCATCCCCCAAAATTAAGTATTTTAATACTCTTCTATATTAATCTGTGATGTATTTCTGACAGAACAAGGCAGAATAGACTCTGCAAACTGCTGGAATTTCTCTGTAGCATCACTGACGTAAAAGGTGTGAAGCCCCTCCTGCAAACCGCTTCCTTCCGCGCGGCAAAGCTTTTCTTCAAATAACAGTGCCTTCAGCTCCAGCGCCGTCTCATAAGCAGGATTCACCAATGTGACATACGCTCCCATCACTCTGCCAATCAAAGAACGAATCAACGGATAATGCGTACACCCAAGAATCAATGTATCAATCTGTTCCTTTTTTAATCCCTCCAAATATCTGGAAGCAATCTCCTCAGTAATCGGGTCCTTCAGAAAGGTCCCTTCCTCCACCAACGGCACAAACAGCGGACATGCCTTTCCCACCACACTGATTCCCGGCGAAAGCGCCTCTATCACATGTGTGTATACCCCGCTGTTGATCGTCGTCTCTGTGGCAATAATACCAATTTTCTTATTTCTGGTAGCAGAGACAGCCGTCCTTGCCCCCGCCTTAATCACACCGATCACAGGAATATCCAGCTCAGTGCGTATTTCTTCAAGCGCCACTGCGCTTGCCGTATTACATGCAACCACAATCGCTTTTACCTTCTGCGTCATTAGAAACCGTATAATCTGTCTTGAATACTTAACTATCGTATCCCTCGATTTGCTTCCATATGGAACTCTCGCTGTATCTCCAAAATAAACAATACGTTCATTGGGAATCTGGCGCATAATCTCCCTTGCAACCGTCAGCCCGCCTATTCCAGAATCAAACACTCCAATTGGCGCTTCTCTGTCTGCCATGACCACCCTCCTACCTGTTATATCTCATAAGGGCACTCGCAATCAGCTTATCAATAAGCTCCTGTTTGCTCATTCCCATCCTCTCCCACAGCATCGGATACATGCTGATCCCGGTAAAACCCGGAAGTGTATTCATCTCATTAAATACTACCTCGTTTGTATCCGCTGTCAAGAAAAAATCCAGTCTAGACAAACCATAGCCGTCCAGAGCAGCAAAGATCCGAGCAGCCGCCTCCCGAATCTCGTCTACCTTGCCCGCCGGCAGAACAGGGGCAAGATCCGTCTGAGACTCTGCACTGTGATATTTCGCCTCATAATCATAAAAGTCTGCTGCTGCAAGCACCTCTCCCACACCAGAAACACAACAGTCCTCACCACACAGCACCGCACATTCCAGCTCTCTGCCGACAATCATCTCTTCCACCAATAGCCTCCTGTCGTGCTCTGCGGCAAGAGAAAGCCCCGCCTTAAGCTCCTCTCTGTTCCTCACCTTCGACACACCGCGGGACGATCCCGCATTACATGGTTTTACAAACATCGGATAAGAAAGCTCTGCCTCCACTTTTTCCGCAGCAGCCTCCATATTCTTAAGTTCCTTGCGCATCAATGGTATATAGCGCGCCTGCCGGATTCCCAATGTTCCCACCAGCATCTTTGTGCAAAGCTTATCCATAGAAATACTGGATGCCAGCACACCACAGCCCACATAAGGCAGCCTTGCAAGCTCCAAAATCCCCTGTATGGTTCCATCCTCCCCATACAATCCATGCAGCGCTGGAAACACCAGATCCAATTTTCTTGTCGTCACCCTGCCATCTTCTAAAAAAATCACACTCTTTGCCGTCGCCTCTGCTGAAAGCACTGCATGAACCAAAGAATTTCGCCAACTACCATCCTCTATCTGGCTGACCGAATCCACCTTCAGCCAATCTCCCTCCTTGGTAATTCCAATCAAGATCTGCTCATACTTCTCTGTATCCATATGTGTAGCGATAGTTACTGCCGATATACAGGAAACCTCATGCTCGGAGGACTGCCCCCCAAATAATACAGCGATCGTCTTCTTCATTCTCTTATGCCTCTCATTTCTATATTCTTATACACAAATAAGCTGTCGTTCTCTTTATTTTATGATTTCATTGCATCCTTCATGTGCCATATTGCCCTATCATTTTACATGAAATCAATATTTTATTCAAGTGCTTTCGTATAAAGACCATTTCGCTGGGAATACTCCGGCTATAATCAATTATTTATACAGGAGGTAATTATGAGTCCTATTCCCTATCCATATTATTATCGGCGCTTTGCCAGACATAAAAAAACCATCCAAAATATCGCTATGCTCAGCCTTTCTATCTTAATCTGGGTTCTGTGCGGCATCTATCTAATTCTTGTCCGAGAAGAACACACACTTGCCATGCAGCAAAACCTTGCCGAGCAGGTGGTCCGCTTCCATGTTCTTGCCGACAGCAACAGCGCCGCCGATCAAGCGCTTAAGCTGTTAGTAAAAAACGCTGTGCTGGAATATATGTCTGAACCTCTCACGCGCTGTGACACAGCGGAGGAAGCACTCCAGATGCTAGACACACACACGCCTGATATTATCCGCGTAGCAAAATCTGTTATAGAGGAAAATGGTTATTCCTACCCTGTCAAGGCAGGCATTAAAGAATTGTATTTCCCGGTAAAATCTTATGGAGACGTCACACTGCCCGCCGGAAACTATACCGCTTATCAGATTATTATCGGAGAAGGAAAGGGCAACAACTGGTGGTGCGTTCTATATCCGCCGCTCTGTTTTATCGATATCACACACGGCATAGTGCCGGAGGAATCCAAAGAACAGCTCCGCTCTGTGCTGACAGAAGACGAATATCTCGCCATAACAGGCGAAGGAAACAACAGTCTGTTATTCGATGAAACAGAAAATCCGCGTAATGTTTACTTGCGTTTTCGCATATTGAGCTTTCTAAACCCCAAACCATCCGGTACATAGAAAGCCCTCAGCTTTTAATTCTCTTTGACACGGTTGATTCCTGATTATCAATATGCTTGCGGCTCGCTTCCTTCGCAGCCTCAATATCATGATTTTTAATCCGGCTAATAATCTCTGCGTGTTCCTCTGCAAGTGTACCACGTTTATCTTCATCACGGATATATTCCATGCGATAACGGTACATTTGCTCCCGCAGATTACTTAAAAGCTGAATCAGCCGTTCATTTTTTGTTCCCATATAAATCATCTCATGAAAATGAACGTCCATCTCTGCAATCTTTGTCACATCATCGCCTTGAAGCTCCTGCTTAAATTCCTCCAACTGCTTTTCTGCCTCTGCTATTTCCTCTTCTGTCATTCTCTGACAGGCGAGCTCCGCCGCAAGCTCCTCCAATGCCTTGCGCACCTCAAGCACATCCCGCAAGCTTTTCTCCGTAATGCTTGACACCTCTGCGCCCTTTCTTGGCACCATAACAACCAATCCCTCAAGCTCCAGCTTGCGAATCGCCTCTCTCACTGGAGTACGGCTCACTCCAAGACGCCCGGCAAGCTGGATTTCCATCAGCCTCTCGCCCGGCTTTAATTCCCCCTTAAGAATCGCCTGCCTTAAGGTATTAAACACAACATCTCTCAAAGGCAGATACTCCTCAATCACTGCCCTTAACTCCCCCTGCATATCTTTTTCCATCCTCAAAGCCTCCTTGGCGCAGGAACGGTGGTATAAACCAGCTTTGCAAGTCCTGCCTTCTTCATTGCAGCCGCTGCCGCCCTGCAATCTTCCTCCTTGTCATATAACCCAAAAACAGTAGGACCACTGCCGCTCATCAGCGAATTCATGGCTCCATGTTCTTTCATAAAATTTTTTATATCTTCAATAATCGGATATGCTGGAATTGTCACCGTCTCCAGCACATTTTCCATCCGATCCGCAATTCCTCTGAGCTCCTGCTTCTCAATGGCGTCCAACATACCATCAATATCAGGATGGTGGGAAAGCTCATCCACCCTGAGCTTTTCATAGACCAAACGTGTTGATACGCTAACCGCCGGCTTTGCAATTAAAATCCAGCAATCTGGAATAGATTGAAGCGCACAAAGTTTTTCCCCGATGCCCTCGGATAATGCCGTGCCGCGAAGAATACAATAAGGAACATCTGCGCCCAGTTTCACACCACGCTCCATCAGTTGCTGTGTCGTAAGCCCAAGGGAAAACAATCGGTTAACCCCATACAAAACCGCCGCTGCATCGCTGCTTCCGCCCGCCATCCCTGCAGCTACGGGGATATGCTTCTTTAAGTTTATCCTAATGCCCCGGCGAAGCTTAAACTCCTGAAGAAGAAGCTTCGCCGCCTTATAGGCTAGATTATCCTCATTCACTGGCAAATAGGTTAGATTCGTCTCCAATCGGATGCCGGGACGCTCTAGGATAACAAGCTCCAATGTATCAAACAGGCTCACTGTCTGCATAATCATGCGAACCTCATGATAACCGTCCTCCCTCTTTCGAATCACATCCAAACCCAAATTTATCTTTCCATAAGCCTTCAAATTCAGTTTTCTCAACATATTTTCAGCCTTGCCCTTTACTTGTATTTTGTATACAAGTTTATTATAACACACTCTATGCACTTTGTCCACGTAGATAATATATTGTAAAGGTTGGGTTTTCGTAAATGTATGTGTATTTATATTCGAGAAAGGGCTGGCTATGCTGCTTTTTATTCGTATTCCAGATACGTTTGCTTTCTACCTGTTCTTGTAATCT
The DNA here is from genome assembly GCA_947178015.1 of uncultured Clostridia bacterium. GTDB lineage: Bacteria > Bacillota > Clostridia > Lachnospirales > Lachnospiraceae > RGIG8607. Next base: position 157 of record CAMWWW010000171.1, on the reverse strand, counting down.
TACCTATATGGCTGAAAATAGTTTTATTCTTTGGTTTTCTGATTCGCATATTGTTAGATAAAATCTGGAAAAGAAGAAAAACTGACGTGTCTAACACAATCAAGAAAATAGTGCAGAGAGCTGCCTATAGTCCTCAGGAACCTATTGAAAAACGTCG
>CAMWWW010000170.1 GCA_947178015.1 uncultured Clostridia bacterium | reverse complement strand
ACAAACCAGATGATTCGAATAAGCCGGACGATTCGAACAAGCCTAGTGTTCCTGATAATTCAGGCAGTACGAATAGGCCCGGCAATTCGAATAGACCAAGTAGCTCGGATGATTATGATAGTTCATCAAGTTCGACAAGCACTTCTTATATAAGGCAGGAAACACTGACTAACAGCGAACAGAATAGAGTGTCTCAAGCAGCGTCAGCCGTTTTTGGACACAGCAGCATGGTTTCTTCTGTGGTAAAGACGGATACAGGGATTTGTATCACATCCAACTCTGGTGATGTGATTTACAGCAAAACGGATGGAAGTTTGGCTCTCAACGAGTGGGGAAAGGTCGGCGCAAACTGGTATTTCTTTGGTGAGAATCAGAAAGCGGCAAAAGGCTGGCAGCAAATCAATGATAAATGGTATTATCTGGATGATAAATCCGCTAAGATGATAACTAGCTGGAAGCAGACAGAAGTTGGAACATGGTATTATCTAGATCCAGTAAATGGAGATATGAAGACAGGTTGGCAGCAGGTTGATGGAACATGGTATTTTCTGGATAGCGTGAATGGAGATATGAAGACAGGCTGGCAGCAGATTGACGGCAAGTGGTATTATCTGGATGGTGTAAATGGGAATATGAAGACAGGCTGGCAGATGATTGATGGAATATGGTACTATCTGGATGCTGCAAACGGCGACTGTTTGATGAATACGGTTACTCCAGACGGATATACTGTAGATGAAAATGGTGCGCTTGTTCCATAATCTCTTAAATGGTTTTGCGTGTCTAGTATTTGGAACAAATACATAATAGACGATTGAAACAGGCGGAATGATAAGCTTTTTCATCCCGCCTGTTTTGTATCTAGATATATGAAATCGGATCGTCTGAAGTTGTGTTACTGGGTTTCAGTCTGTCCAGCTCCATTGTAGCGGATGGCGACAATGGTATCCTGTTCCATGATAAATTGTAGAGTCATATCATCCTTGATATAGGTATAAGATCCGGCTGCCTCTTGGTATTCTGTCCCGTATGCAGCTTCCATATCTTCTTTTGTACATCCGATGTAGATTCCCTCATCCGTTGTCACACTGTCGTCAAGAAAGTAAATATCATAGATATATTCTTTTCCATCCTTTTCATAGGTCGTGATCTCATAGCTTCCAAAGCCATAGATGCGGTCGGTTCCCTGAAAGGCGCAGCTTGGAGCTTCTAGGTAGGTAAGTGGTTCTCCAAGTACTTCAAGTACAGGGGCGGCCTCTTTATGCATAAAAAGTTCTGTGTCCTTTTGTGGTGTAAAGACGTATCCCATAGGAGCAGTGATAGAATCCGAAGGGTCCGCGATCCCAAGCGTCTCATTTGGCGCGGTGGATTCTGGCGCGGTGGTCGAGGTAGATGCAGAAGTAGTAGCTACTGCGCTCGCTGATGGCTCCGGTCCAGATGGTGTTTCATCCGACGCTTTCTGGCAGCCGCCCAAAACAAGAACAGCCGCAAGGAGAGCGATATAATATTTTTTCATAAGCATCCTCTTTTCTTTGTATATTCTGAATGTTTCGATAACACGCCCATTGTAGCATAAATAGAAATATTCGTCAATCTGGTTGCGAAATTCGAAAAAGAGGCTTATAATAAGAAGTAATTGTCTAAAGAGGAGAGAAGCAATGAACGCATTTCAATTTACTTTTCAGTACATAAAGCGCCATCGGTTTCAATATATTGCCGGTATTATCACCTTGTTTGTGGTGGATTTTGCAAATTTATTTATTCCGCAGCTTACGGGAACCATCACGGATGGACTACGGGAGGGGTCCATTGGCTGGTCGGGTGTAAAGCAGTGTCTTCTTTGGATCTTTATTCTTGGATTTACACTTGCTGTCGGGCGGTTTTTATGGCGATATTTTCTCTTTGGCGCAGCGCGCTCGATTGAGAAAGAGCTGCGCAATGAGATGTTTCATCATCTGGAGGAGATGAGTGTCGAGTATTATAATGAGCATAAGACGGGAGATCTGATGACACGTTTTACAAGCGATCTCAATGCTGTCCGCATGGCGATAGGACCTGCCGTGATCAGTGCATTTGATGCATCGGTTATGACCATTATGGTAATTTTTCAGATGATGAGGTATGTGAATGTTAGTTTGACGTTGTTAGCGATTATTCCAATGCTTTTTATCTGCTTTGGGGAGATCTATTATGGAAAGATTATTTATAAGCGCTTTCAGGCGCGTCAGGAGGCGGTGTCGGATCTGACGGATTTTGTTCAGGAGAGTATCTCCGGTGTCCGCGTGATCAAGGCGTTTGTGCGGGAGCGCAGTGAGCTGAGGGAATTTGCTAAGGCGAACCAAAATACAATGGAGAAAAATCTAGCGATTGCAAGGGTGCAGTCGATTGTCATGCCGCTTTTGGATGTGATTATCGGCGCATCCAGTTTAATCACGCTGGTGTACGGCGGTTATTTGGCTCTTAATGGGGATATTACGTTGGGGCGTTTTGTGGCGTTTAATCAATATGTCAATATGCTGGTGTGGCCTATGCTGGCGTGCGGTGACGCAATTCATATGTTTTCGCAGGGCGGCGCGTCCATTCGGCGTATTCAGGAGGTCTTGGATGAAAAGCCGGAAATTTTTGACCGGGATGACATGGAGGAGGTGGAAAAGCTAGAGGGAAATATTACCTTCTCTAAACTTACTTTTATTCATAGAGGGCACACGGAGCCGACGCTGCGGGATATTAATTTAAATGTGCCGGCGGGCACGACACTCGCGGTAATTGGAAGAACGGGAAATGGAAAGTCCACATTGGTCAATTTGCTGCTGCGCCTCTATAATACAAAGCCGGGTATGATACTTTTGGATGGCAGGGATATTGGCACCATTGCGCTCAAGACTTTGCGTGAAAATATTGCTTATGTTCCGCAGGATAATTTCCTTTTTTCGGATACATTAAAGTCTAATATTGCCTTTGGCAGCGAGGAAAATATGGAGGCTATCACAAAAGCGACAAAAGCAGCCTGTATTCATGACAATATCGTCTCCTTCCCGGACGGCTATGAGACGATTGTGGGAGAGAGAGGCGTTACGCTGTCAGGCGGGCAGAAGCAGAGAAGCTCAATTGCCAGAGCGCTTATGAAGGATGCGCCGATCTTAATCTTGGATGATGCGCTTTCTGCGGTTGATACGGACACAGAGGAGCAAATTCTGCGGAATCTGAAACAGACGCGTGCAGGAAAGACAACTATTCTGATAGCACATCGAATTTCTACCATCCAAAATGCAGATTTGATTATGGTGCTGGAGGATGGAGAGGCGAAGGAGATCGGCAATCATGAAGAATTGATGAACCGGAATGGCATTTATCGGGATATGTTTGAAAAGCAGCAGCTTGAAGCAGCGAAGGGGGAATTGGCAGAATGAAACGATTACTTTCTTATCTGAAACCGCATAAATGGGTGATGGTTACGGCAGCGGTGCTGGTGCTTCTCATTATTGTGGTGGAGTTGTACCGCCCGGTTATTATCGGTGATGCGATAGATCGATATATCAACGGTTCTTATGTGCAGATGCTGGAAGATGGAACGCTCACGCTTGCGCCGGAGGAGCTTGCTGTTTTGCGAGATGAAAGCTTTGCCGGAATACTTAGGGCAGCGGGGCTTTATCTTTTTATGCTGCTTTCTGGTTTTTGTTTAAATGCCTTTAATAACTGGATTTTGCAGAAAATGGGGCAGAAAATCATCTATCGGATGCGCGAGGAAGTATTTGGTCATATCCACAGCCTTTCGCTCAGTTTTTTCAACACTACTCCGGTTGGAAAGCTGGTGACAAGAGTATCCAATGACACGGAGGCGGTAAATGAGCTTTTTACCACGATTCTTGTGAAGTTATTTAAGAATTCTGTAAAAATAGTGGGGTACGCGGTTGTGATGGTGTGGTTTGACGTCCGCATGGCTTTGGTGTCCTTTGCGCTGCTGCCAGTGGTGACGGTGCTGACGTTCTTTTTCCGGTATATGTCAAGAAAGGCGTACCAGATCACGAGAAATAAGATTACAGAGCTCAATACATTCTTATCAGAACATATCTCTGGCATGAAGCTGATTCAGATATTTGCCCGCGAGGAGGCAAAATATAAAGAATTTGAGAGAAAATCAGAGGAGCTTTTTGCGGCAAACTGGCGCGAGGTAATGACGTTTGCCATTTTTAGACCTTCCATCTATCTGCTGTCGATTGCGGCGATGATCCTTGTGATTGGAACGGGAAGCGCCTCCGTGCTTCAGGATAAAATGTCCCTTGGAACATTGTTTATCTTTATCACTTATATCAGCTCCTTTTTTGAGCCGATTCAAGAGCTTGCCGAGCAATTTGGCACATTGCAGTCCTCGCTTGCCTCGGCGGAGAAGCTGTTTTCTGTTCTTGATGAAAAACCGCAGATTGTCAAGCCAAAGCATCCAGTCAGGCCGCAGCTTCAAGGGCGCATTGAATTTAAAAATGTGTGGTTTGCCTATGAGAAGGAGGATTATATTCTTAAGGATATCAGTTTTGTGATTGAGCCGGGGCAGAAGATAGCCTTTGTCGGAGCGACAGGAGCCGGAAAATCCTCGATCCTAAATCTGATAGGCAGGTATTTTGACGTGCAGCGGGGCGAAATCCTGATAGACGGGGTAAATATCAAGGATATGGACACAGATGTGCTGCGCGGCGCGATCGGTCAGGTGCAGCAGGATGTATTTATCTTTACTGGCGATATAAAGAGCAATATTTCCTTAAGAAATGAGGAGATCTCGCTTGAGGACGTCAAGCGTGCCGCCCATGTGGTCAATGCAGACACCTTTATTGAGAAGATGCCAGAGGGGTATGATTCACCTGTTACAGAACGAGGAAGTACATTGTCAGCCGGGCAGCGTCAGCTTTTGTCTTTTGCTAGAACACTTGCCTATGATCCTGCTATTTTGGTGCTGGATGAGGCGACGGCAAATATAGATACGGAGACAGAGGCATTAATTACCAACGCATTGTCTAAATTGATGGAAGGAAGAACCACTATTATGGTCGCTCACCGTCTCTCCACCATTCAACACGCAGACCGCATTATTGTAATGCATCAAGGACGTATAAGAGAATCCGGTTCTCATCAAGAGCTTTTAAAACAGGATGGATTATATAAAAAGCTGTATGATTTGCAGTTGGTTGAAAGTTAAAACAGGAGAAGAAATGTGAGAAGAAGGTGGATAAGTAGGGTTTTAGATGCAGGAAGAATAGATTTGCTTTGGAACCATATGAGGTACTTCGAGAGGAGGATAGAACAGAGAAATTTGGGAAGACTTATATGGTAATTGTAGGGAATTACAGATGGATAAAGTGGGTAAAAGAGTAGTGTAGATAAAGAATAACATGAGATGTATTTAAACAGATTATATGAAATGAATGAACAGTAACACAAAGGTGTAAAAAAATATTTTAAAAATGATAGAATAAGTATTTACAATTATACGAAATAGTGCTATACTGTAGTTATTCAAGATTATATGAAATAAAAAATTAAGAAAAGAGGAACTCTGAGAGGAGCTTTCTCAAAAATGATTATACGTTTATATTTTGAATTTTATTTTTTATAGTCACCAGTTTACAACTTTTTGATAAAGTATAGA
>CAMWWW010000169.1 GCA_947178015.1 uncultured Clostridia bacterium | reverse complement strand
TGTGGGCTTAACCCATCATCTAAAGCTAATGGGATTGCGCCCACATTATTTCAAACAAAAGAACAGGGCAAGGACATGTAACATAGAAAAAAGCACTGCCGCCGGGACGCAACAGTGCTTTTCTTCCTGTCTTTGCTTTCTCTCTCGTATTTTAAAAGCCCTGTTAGGAAATGGAATAAAAGATAGGTTAGAGTTGAATACTTATGTATTTCCCAAGATATAATTTAAGAAGCGAAGATCTCGCAGAAATTATCTCCAATACCTATTTTATTACAAAAAAACCGTATTGTAAACGTATATCGTATCAAAAATTCCGACACCCCTCGACAGCTTTATCACGCTTTTACAGCCTTGTAAGCTGAAAGATCCATTTCAGCCAGCCATAGACAGAGCTTGCCCGCCGAACTATCTGACTTTCGTTGCACACATTTAGACGCCGCATTTCTTTTTCTATCTCTCTTTTGTCTGGCAGTGCCCCTGTCAATAATATGGCATCGAAAAATTCCAAAAATATTTGATGCTGTAGTATAAGCTCTACCAGTTTGAGCTGTCTCTGTTTATAGCTCAGCCGGAATATTTTAACTCCCAGTGCAGTCAGCGCAATGACTTTCTGTTTATCTTCCTTTTGTTTTTCAAACAATCCCAGATATTTTCCCGCATTATAATAATAGTCCGACTGCCTTAGATCAAAGTCCATCAGCTCTGCAACCTGCTGGCTCGTCATGGGATTATTATATATATTTTCAAGCAGGGAAATAACTCGTTCCATTGAATTTGCCTGAATAAAGGGAACCTCTGCGTGTTCCATATTGTCATCTGTTCTCACCGTGCTATGGTATCTCACATTTTTTAGATCCTCTTGCGTGATTCTTGTATCTTGCAGCGAGTAATTTTTAGTACGAACAAGCTTTATCGATGAGTAGTCCTCTAATGTTTGAAACTCGTATTCTAGCAGGCGGTATATCAGATTGGAATAGATAGAAAATACTAGACGGATTGGTTTGCGGACTTTTTCTCTCCACAGACGGTAGGGATAGTATAGCTGCCGCACATGAAAATCCTCGTGTACGACGTTCTTCGCCTCCATAATTACAACAGATTCCTTATTTTCAAAACCTCCGTCAATCTCACATTGTGCATTATCCACATGGATGCGCTGCTTTTTTCCTCTGTAGGTGTCAACGATAAAATCAAAAATTCCTGTTCCCATACGCCCGTTAAAAGTCGCTATATTCTCACCTGTACCTAAAAAGTCATTTAAGATACCTGATAATGTAAGCACATGAATGGCATTTGCCTCAGAGCTGATCTCATTTATTTGAATCGACTCAAATTCCGGCAGCTCCACCTGTGCCATCTGCGTCACAGGCTCCTCAAGCTCCGGCAGCTTCTGATAAAGCATAAAATCGCCCAGCACATAGGAGCTTCGGCTATCCGGCAATATATTGATCTTATTTTTCCGAAAGACCTCCGGCAATGCGTCGGAACTGTCCCATTTTGCCATTAGCCTTGGCTCCTTAAATTCTTTTATCTGACTAGCCTTAATGGAGAAGCACCCATGTTTTTCTATCTCGCTGAGAATATTATATTTTTGGAGCAATGCCTGCCACGCTTCATTGGCAGAAGGATTATTCTTTATCAGGGGCATAATAGATCAGCACCTCGCTTATCTCTCCACGCTTTGCCGCATTGCTGTTTATGCTTCTTTTTGCCTGAACGGTGCGGATCTCATAGTCCTTGTACAGACTGCGGATCTCCGGGCAGTCCGAATTAGACTGAAGAAATGCGATCTTCTTCGCGCGCAGCTTGTCACATTCTTTTTTTAGGCACTCCTGCTGTTCATAAGAAAAGCCATTTTCCGTATAGCCGGTAAAGGAAGAGGACAGAGAGATTGGCATATAAGGCGGATCAAGATAGACAAATGCACCTCTTCTCGCCCTTTTTAGAACCTCCTTATAATCCCCATTACATATCTCGACGCCCTTTCTCTGTAGATATTTTGACATCGCTCTTATTGTGTCGGCATTAATGATATTTGGATTTTTATATTTGCCGTAGGGCGCATTAAACTGCCCCGCCATGTTGACGCGATATAACCCATTATAACAGGTTTTATTAAGGTAAATAATTCTCGCCGCCTTTACTGTATTTGAAATTTCCTCATAATCCGCCCTGCGATCCATCGCCCTTATCTCGTAGAAGTATTCCTCTGAATTCTGCGCATTATGCTTTTCCAGCAGAGCGATCAACTCCTCTGCCGAATCTCTGACCGTGAGATAGACATTGATAAGCTCACTGTTATAATCATTGATAATCGCCTTCTTTGGCTGCAATTCAAAAAATACGGCTCCTCCGCCGACAAATGGTTCGATGTAGGTGGAATATTTTTTAGGAATCAAGGGCATAATATCAGCCAATAACTGTCTTTTTCCGCCTACCCACTTCACAATCGGGCTGATCTCTATGTTCCCTGCCATGTATGTACCCCTTCCTGCTGCATCTCAGGCGCAAATGTCCGCACCTAACTCTAATCTACTAGAGCGTGACTTATTCCTGCTATCTGTGAGCCCAATTTCCGTGCTATTTACGCCAAATTCGGTTTCTCCTATGACACAAATCTTCCACAAATTGTGTCGCACATCCAACAGAACACATGGTTCAGACACACTCTAGCGCTTCCCTTAGTTCTCAATCACCACATTGTTGAAAATAATATTTTCTGTATAACTCTCTGTATAACCCTTATCTGCAATAAAATAGGAATCCTCTATCGTAATATCATGTATTGGCATCTGTGCAAGTCCATCTATTCGGATCGCCTGCCCCGCTCCCTTGCAATATACATGTTTGATCGTGATATTCTTAAATTCTGGAATATCCTCTGCCTTTATCGTTTTAAGCGTCTCCTCATCTATGCGATCCATGCTTGTCAACATATAGCCCATATTAAAGATAATTCCCTCTCCCGGAATATCGGTCATATAGATGCCATCAATGGATATGTCCTCCACAACGCCGCCTCTTCCAATGGCACTCTTAAAGCGCAGCCCGCAGTCTGTCCCGATAAAGGTACAATTCTCCACCGTCACCCTTCTCACACCGCGCGACATCTCACTTCCAACCACAAAGCCGCCATGGCCATGATATACTACGCAGTCATGAATATAGACATCCTCCGTCGGCACAGGAATTCTTCTTCCAACCTCATTTTTGCCCGCCTTCATGCAGATCGCATCATCCCCGACATCAAATTGTACATCGTGGATATGGGCATACCTGCAGGATTCCAGATCCAGCCCATCTCCATTCTGTGCATAATAGGGATTGCGAATCATGGCATTGCGAATCGTCAGATTCGTGCAAAACAGTGGATGAACGTTCCATGCAGGTGAATTCTGCAAGGTTACGCCTTCAATCAGCACTCTGTCGCAGCGAACCAGACTTACCATAACTGGACGATAATAATCATAGTACGGCGCCGCTTTCTCCAAAGCATCTGAATCTGTGACATCCGGCTCCCCTGCCTGATTCCCCTGATAGATACTCTCCGTCGGAAGCCAGATGCCTCCCTCCTTGCCATTTAACACATAAGGACTTTTCTCAAGGCACTGCTGCCATTGCTTCTTTGTCACCTTCATCTCTTTTAGAGGACGCCAAAGCTGCCCATTTCCATCAAAAATTCCCGCTCCGGTAATCGCAATATTCTCCGCCTCTCTCGCATGAATGGGAGATACCGTGCGAATCCTTGGCAATCCCTCATAATCCGCGATAAATACGGGATATTCCTCCGGGTTCTTATCAAAGAGAACCACTGCGCCCCGCTGTGCATGCAGAGCAATATTCGACTTTAACTCAATCGGTCCTGTCAGCCAGATGCCGGGCGGAATCACTACCTTACCTCCTCCCGCCTGTACTGCTGCCTCTATCGCTCCTGCAAATGCTTTTGTGTTGGATACCTTTCCTCCCGCAACTGCCCCAAATTCCGTTATCACAAACTCTCTGTCTGGAATCTCCGGCAATGCAACCTCAAATCTCATACGCTGCCCCTCCTGCCTTATCTTCTAATATAATCTAAGTATAGCGGGAATAAGACAAATTGTCCAGCCCAAAGAAAAGCGAACCTTTACCAACGATCCACCCATCCTATGCAGCCCTCCGCTTCCCCAAATGGCTCCGGCGCAAGAAGTGCTTCTTGAATTTCCCTTACCATCTCTTCCTTCTCATGCCCCACACTATCCTCTGTATAATCCCGAAACTGTGCACTATCCATAATAATAGCACCCATCCGCGCCATATCCGCGATATTCATCTCCTGAATCTCTTTTGTCTGAGAGGAACAGCAGTCCTCCAGCACCACAACATTATAATCCAGCGAATTGGCATCGTAACAAGTTGTGCGGATGCAGTTCGGCGTCGTCGTTCCTGTAAGGATCACCGTCTCTATTTTCAGCCTGCGCAAGATCAGATCCAGCTCCGTCCCAAAAAATGCACTCCACCGCGGCTTAATAATGGTATAATCTCCTTTCTGCGGTTTCAATCCCTCCGCCGCCTCTGCGCTGGCTCTGCCTTCACTTCCCGGTCCCATGGCGCGCCCGCCTTCTTTCCACGACCGATATCTGGTAAGCTCCACATCGCTGCCATCCCGCCGGTATATCCTTTTTACAAAAAACACGGGAATTCCCTTCCGCCTTGCCGTAGACACCGCATCTACACAAGCAGGTACAGAATCCTTGGCATATGCAATACAATGCGGCGAATCCGCATCCACAAACCCATTCTCCATATCAATCACCAACAATGCAGATTTTGTTTTATTTTCCCTCATCCTTCCCATTCCTTCCACTATCACAAAGACTCCATGCTATAGTTCTCATCATTTATCGCAATTATATCACCCCTATTACATGCATCTAAGCACAAGCTTCTCACAACAAGAGCGGTGGCAATGTTTACCTTGCCCGCCTCCACCTCTTCCTCCGATAACACCTCCGGGCTCACTCCATAGATCTCATAATTCATCACTACCAGACCATATTTATCATCCATCACATAGGTACTAAAATCTGGCGGAGTATTCATCAAATGATTGCTATTTTCTATTGCTTCCTGTTTCAGCTTTTCCAGATGCGTCGAATTCTCATCTGACAATGCCGCAATTACATAATCTCCAATTAATGCAAAGCATCTCTTATTATCAAAATAATATCGAAAATGTTGGATCGTTTTTTCTTCTATCTCGCTCAACTCTCTTTGAATCATTTTGTGTACTTGCAATTTGTTGCCCTCCTTACCTTAAAATACCCTTTTATCTCTATTCCCAATACATCCAAATTGCCGCTGCATGTATTATATCACGCCTTCTCTCCCCTTGTCCATATACCACTTTTCCCTCTTTTTCTCTCATACTACAGCGAACCTTCTTTTTTTCCTTTTTCAAAATAACTATATCACTGATACAAACAAATACTGAAAATACAAATTTCACTTCTTTATTGGATATTCCATTTTCTGCTGAAATATGATATACTCATAGTATTTATAAAAATTACTTTATATATAAAGCATTATCCATCTAACATCATGTCAAGGAGGAAGTAAGATGTTGTCAAAACCTGCTACCATGCTCTTAGGACTAATTTATGAAAAACCACTCAACGCA
>CAMWWW010000168.1 GCA_947178015.1 uncultured Clostridia bacterium | reverse complement strand
AACCCCCCTACCCCCCCACCCGAGTGGCTCGTTCTTGTGTGGGTCGCTGTTTTTTTTATATTCTTTTGTTTGTTATGGGTCCCCTTCCCCCTTCCTGTTTTCCCCCACCCTTCTCAAAAATGGCTCGATTCTGCAACATACCCATGTGGATATGTTGTTTTAATGTGTTTTTCCACTTCTATATTCCTTTGGACTCGCCCCAAATTTTTCTTTGAAGATCCGAAAAAAATAACTGGCATTATCATATCCCACACCCGCGATAATGTCTGAGACAGACAGTTTTGTCTCGATCAGTAGCTGCTCTGCTTTATTCAGCCTTTTTTTCTGCAAAAGCTCTTTAAAGGTGCTTCCTGTATTCTGTTTTATCAGACGGGAAAGCTGGCTTAGGGACATCCCCAGCTCTCTTGCAAGCCCTGTCAAGCTGGCATGGCGGTAATTATCCTCAATGTAGCGAAGAGCGGTCATCACCAGCATACTTTCTCTTTGTGCCTCATTGTGCTGTTCTATTTTCTCTGTATAATTCATTAGATTCAAAAACAGCAGCCCCATCGTCGTCTGGTTTATATTTCGTCCGCGCCCCTGCTCCATCCACAGGGACCATACCATATTTTCCACCAGATTCTGCACGGGAAGCACATCCGCTACCTTAAAATGCAGATAGTCCGCTCTACCAGTATCCTGCATGAGCGAGCCAATAATAAAATTCCGAAGCTCGCTCTCCCCCTTCAGCATAGAGAACGCTACATCAAAGAATTCTGGCAATATCATAAAATTTACTGCAATATCGTCTCTTCCTGCCGCATCGATTGCGTGAAAGGCATGCTGATTTAGAAAGAGCAGCTCCCCCTCTCCCAGAACCAACCTTGTATCTTCGTTAATCCAGTGAGTAGTCCTGCCAGAGCACATATAGATTATTTCAATATAATCATGTTTGTGCTTTGGAAATTCCACAAAGCGGGTGTGAACCCGGATATCCATCAGCCTGCCTCCTGCAAGCATTTTTTCACTTACAATCGTAAAATCCTTCTTATCTGTATAGATCTGCTTCTGTATCTGCACATTTCCTTTCAGAATCTCCCTCTCCTCCATGGTGATGGGGCGCAGAAGCCTCATTAATTCTTCTTTCATATTTTTACCCATGCGTAACGGCATCTATAAAGAGTTGGAAAGCGCTTTTTCTTCAAACTTTTCCTGTTCCAAGTATTGTACAAGCCGCTTTTTGTATGCTGCAAATGCACTTGGCACTGGGTATTCCCCGCAAAGCTGTGCAAGCTCTACAAATAAAATCCCTTCCTGCTCCTTTCCATATCCCTCCACCATCACCTCATAGCCTGTCATATGCCATTCTATATGGGAGAATATATGCTTTGCATCCTCAATTTTTTTAAGATGAGTAAAGTGGATTCCCTGCTGCTTTAAATAGGTCGCAACATCCTTCCTCGATAGACTTCCGTCAAGATTTGGAAATTCATACATTCCGGCGAGAAGCCCTGAATTCTTTCTTTTTCTAAGTGCCACCTGCCTTTCAAGGCTGGAGTCGCGGATAAGCAGCAATATGGTTCTTTCCTCGATCCTTCTCGCCTTTTTTGTCTTTTTCACGGGAAAAGAAAGCTGTGTGCCCAGAGATTTTGACCGGCAAAATGGAGCCAGAGGGCACACCTCACACTGCGGCAGCCCATTTGGCAGACAAACCACCGCACCGATCTCCATCATTGCCTGATTAAAGGAGGATGCTGCCTCCTCTGGCATCGCTTTTCGCAAAAGATTCTCTGTACGTCTTTTTACCGATTGCTTCCCTATATCCTCATCGTCTGCCCAAAGTCTAGAAAGCACACGCAGCACATTTCCGTCCACTGCTGGAACAGGTAATCCAAACGCAATCGAGGCGATGGCGCCGGCCGTGTAGGAACCAATACCGGGAAGCGCGCGGAGCTTTGTTTCATCTGCAGGAAGCTCTCCTCCATACTGCTCTACCACAATCTGCGCCGCCTTTTTTAAATTTCTAGCACGATTGTAATAACCAAGCCCCTCCCACAACTTAAGAAGTGTCTCCTCCTCCACTGCGGCAAGCGCTGCAATATCTGGAAGGGCATCGATAAATCTCACAAAATAAGACTTCACAGCCTCCACTCTGGTCTGCTGCAACATAATCTCCGAGATCCATACATAATAAGGAACCGGATTCTCCCTCCATGGAAGAATCCTTCTTTCCTGATTGTACCAATGAAGTAGAGAAGGTGTCATCTGTCGGATGTGCTCCTCATAAGACAGCTCCTTCCACTCTCTAAACGCTGGAGTTAATGCATTATATGGTATCATAGCTTCTTTTTCTGCCTCCACACGTATCAGATCTCTCTTGTATAAACCTTAAGCCACTCTGCTTCCTCCGCTGTAAGATAAGGGACAATTTTTTCATATACCAGCTTATGATATTGATTCAATTGTCTTTTGTCCTCCTCATTTAGATATGCCGGATCGATGCCGTCCAGATCGATGGGGGCATAAGTGATGGTCTCAAACTCCATAAACTGCCCATATTCATTTTCCATTGATTTCTTGCAGATCAGCTCATTCTCTGTACGGATGCCATGGCTGTTCTCCACATATATGCCCGGCTCATCTGTTGTCACCATGCCCGCCTCAAGCACCGCCTGATCCTCTCTCTCCGGCACATGCTTCCAGCGAAAGCCGTTTGGCCCCTCGTGAACATTTAACAGATACCCCACGCCGTGCCCTGTCCCGCAACGATAATCAATTCCCAGATTCCAGAGAGGACCTCTTGCCAGAATATCCAGATTCAGCCCTGTGCAACCGTATAAAAATCTTGCATTGGCAAGATTTAACATAGACTTTGCCACAAGCGTAAAATGCATCTTCCACTCATCTGGGATCGGTCCCAACACAAATGTTCTTGTAATATCGGTTGTTCCATCATAATACTGTCCGCCTGAATCCACCAGAAGAAGCCCTTCTGGTTTTAACACAGCATTGTTTTCCGGCGTCGCAGAATAATGCATCATCGCCGCATTTGCCTGATAAGCGGAGATGGTATGAAAACTGAGATCCAAAAATCCCTCCGAAGCCCTCCGAAGTTTTTCCAGATACTCTGCCGCACTGAGCTCCGTAATCTCTTCCTTGCCAACCTGATGCTTAAGCCAATACATAAATTTTGTGACCGCCACGCCATCCTTCACATGGGATTTTCTTAGATTAATCAGCTCCACTGGATTTTTCACTGCCTTTTTCAGCGTTGTCGGATTGGTCTCATCAAGAACGACGGTCCCTTCCTTCAAGCTGTTTAAAATTGCATAATTTACGCGCTTTTTGCTTAATAGTACCGTCTCGTTTTCCGGCAGTTTACTCACATATTCATAAACAGAATGATATGGGCGAATCGTCACCTGCGCCCTTCCAAGCTCAGTCCTAACCTCCTTGCTCAGTGCCTCTTCCTGAACAAACAACAGACATTCATACTTTCTCACCACAACAAAGGATAGAACCACGGGATTGTGCTCCACGTCGTTTCCTCTAATATTAAAAAGCCAAGCAATATCATCAAGACTTGCAAGAATAAAGGTATCCGCCTTTTTCTCCTCCATCACCCTGCGAAGCTCTTTCAGCTTATCCTGTCTGGATTTTCCAGTCCATTTGACGTTAAGAAGAAACACCGGCTTTCGTGAGAGAGCAGGCCTGTCCGTCCAGATTGCGTCCACCAGATCCTCGGACGCATCGATCCTTGCCTTTTTCTTTTCCAGCATCTTTTTCAGCTTAAGCCCCATGCTTGCGCTGACTACCCGCCCATCAAAGCCAAGGCAGCCGCGCTCTGGCATCTTTTCCTCGATATACTCCTCCACTTTGGGAACTTTGGGCTGTCCCATCTTAAAAAGCTGGATCGTACTCCCTTTCAGCTCTTTTTCCGCCTGAATAAAATATCTGCCGTCTGTCCAAAGCCCTGCCTCCGTGTGGGTGACGACAAGTGTGCCCGCCGACCCAGTAAAACCCGACATATAGCTCCTCGTCTTAAAATAATCTCCCACATACTCAGACTCATGAAAATCCTCTGTCGGAATCATATAAATATCAATATTTTTCTCCTGCATCCTCTCCCGAAGTGCAGCCAAACGCTCCGTAACCATACCCATATCTGCCTCCCTAATGCCCTGATCTTTTCTATCGCTTCTGTCCACTCCCTGTTCGGATGGCTTTCCCTCTTCTTTCCTTCCGCTGCCTACTGCGGATAATGCAGTCGTTCCTTTACAGGAGCTTCCAGCACTTCTTTATAGAATTTCTCTGCATGATATTTTGCCATAGAAAGATTCATATCCAGATAATTTCCGCAGTCCCTCGCCGCTGCGCCCGGTATCTCACCCTCAAACGACATCACAAAGCGCATCATTTCCTGTACCAGACCAACAATATCCTCAGATTCCAGATCGCCTGCCAGCAACAGATAGCAGCCTGTGCGACAGCCCATCGGTCCAAAATAGATCACGCGGCCTCCCCACTCCTTATGATTTCTCAAAAATGTAGCACACAGATGCTCCAGCGCATGCACTGCGGCCGTCCCCATCACCGGCTCCACATTTGGCCTTGTCATTCTAAGATCAAAAGTAGTTACTACCTCCTTGCCAATATAATCCTTTCTTGACACATAAATTCCTGTCAGCAAATCCAAATGATTCACTGTAAAGCTTGCTATTTTTTCCATATCTGCCTCCTTCTATCCTCTATCACTTCTATGGCGCACGCCCTTTTTGTCCATTTTATCCCAAAACCCTTAAGAAAGCAAGAACTATCCAATCAAGTAGACAAATATCGTAACTGTTCCGGGGATTGCCTAAACGGCTATGGCATCCGACAACATTCATCAAAGAAGGCGGCAAGCATCTGCTCACCGCCTTGTCCTTTATTCTCTCTTTAAACATCTGCAACCTGATTCAACTCATTTTGAATCAAAGCCCATGTAACGATGCTAAGTCCCAGAACATTTAAAATCAGATACAAAATTCCGCTGTTGCTTGACTGCACCCCATTTCTTGCCTTTAACATATCAACTTTTTCACCCATCTTGTAGGCCCAATAAAAACCATACAGACTACAAGTGACAATGTTTAACAGCAAAGCAACAACACCTGTCGTTCCCTGCTCCTCTACTGCTGTATTCATATCATCATTAATACATACAAACCAGTAAAGACCATATATTCCACAGGTAACGATGGACAAAATAATGCACAGAGCTATGTTTTTTTGCTTAATCATCCGCAACTCCCCCTTTCTTAAAGTCTCCTTTACTATACCATTGATAGTACAATCTGTCAACTTTTGTAAAAAGATTCCTTATGTTCCTAAAATATGTTCTGCAAAAAACCTGCGACCTCTTTTTAAACACCAGTTTACAACTTTTTGATAAAGTATAGATTTATGTAGGGGGTACTTGTATAATCATGTTCGAGAAAGGTCCGCGCATAGAATCGCCTATAGTCCTCCGTCACCCCGCTCTCGCTTAGTGAAAAACGTAGCGGACGCTAAGCTCGTGAGAAACCTCGCTAAACGCCGACGTTTTTCAATAGGTGCCTTGAGGACTATAGGCGATTCTCTGCGCTATGTTCTCGATTGTGCTAGACACGTCAGTTTTTCTTCTTTTCCAGATTATATCTAACAATATGCG
>CAMWWW010000167.1 GCA_947178015.1 uncultured Clostridia bacterium | reverse complement strand
TCCTGACATAATAGCACTCCTTTTTCTTCTGATTTACATCACAATATCTGATTTATTCTATCATTAAATTCAGGGACTTGCAATAGAAAATTACAATCAAGAAGATACTTATATTTCGTTAAAAGTATCCCTTCTCCATATCGAATAAAAAAAGAACGATAAAGAAATACTAAAGAGGAATAGAAATGAGGTAGAATTATGTGGATTGCAATGCTTGGATTGTTGAATGGAATTTTAATGGGGCTTGTCTATTCTGTAGAAGAGCTTTGGGTTGGTGTGTTCTTTGTACTGGTTCCGTTTGCGGGAATTATGATGTCAAAGAAGAAAACAGCATTGTTTTTAATTGGATATGGATTTGGATACTATATTACGGGACTGTCGTTTTTATTTAAGCTCACCAACGTGCTTCCTTTGCCCGTCTATACATCTAATGTGGTGCTTGCTCTTGCGGTTTTTGCACTGAGTGCTTACCTAACTTTGCTTATGTGGCTTGCAATGGCGCCATTTTGTTTTTTAAAAAGAGGCAGAGGCAGCGATATTTTCTTGCTCGCGGCACTTTATACATTGGGTGAGTGGCTGCCAGAGCTTGTACCGGCGCTTTCCTTTCCGTGGTTTCGGTTGGCGGTGGTGGCTGTGCCCGCACCACTGTTGATACAGGGAGCATCCTTATTTGGCGGCTTGTTTGTAAGCTTCCTTATTGTGTTGTGGAATGGGTTGCTGGCAAGGATTATGGTAAAGAGAAGGCTGGAGTTTTCTTGTGGTTTGGCTGGAATCTTGATTGGTGCAGTGCTTTTATATGGGGAGGTCAGGCTTTACCAGAGCAGACCGCAGGAGGGACAGCAGGTGCTTGTTGTTCAGGGAAATCATGAAGGCAGCGAAAAATGGGCGATGAAATCGAGGGATATTCTTGAGGATTATGAAAGGCTGGTTTATGAGTACGCGGATTCTCCTGTGGCGCTTGTGGTTCTGCCAGAGACGGCGCTTCCTTATGCAGTGGCGGATAATCAGGATACAAAAAAGGCGCTTTCTTTGTGGAGCAGGCAGCTTCCCGCAGAGATCCTTCTTGGTGCGATAGAGCGTGAGGTGACAGAAACGGGGGAAGAGAGATTTTATAATGCGGTGTACCATGTGACAGAACAGGGGATTGACACGGCCGTATATCGCAAACAGGTGCTGGTTCCATTTGGAGAGTACCTGCCGTTTGAGGAGATCTTGGGAAATTATGTTCCATGGCTTTTGGATTTTATGGCGGGAAATTACTTTGAGGCCGGTTCGGCACCGGTGATTTTTGATACCGGGCTTGGCAGGGCGGGAACGCTTATCTGTTATGAATCGGTATTTTCAAGGCTGGCTATGGAGTCGGTCAGAGAAGGAGCACAATTTTTGGTGATTGTCAGCAATGATTCTTGGTTTCAGGATACGCCGGCGATGAGGGAACATCACGCGCACGCCATACTGCGTGCTGTGGAGGAGGATCGGTATGTGATCCGTGCTGGAAATACAGGAATCAGCTCAATTATAGATAATAGAGGGCGTGTGATTGCCGGGATAAAGGAAAAGGAGAGTGGAGGCTTTTGTGCATTTGCAGCGCCGGTTTCGGAGCTTACCATCTATGCAGGAGCGGGGGATATTTTTCCGGCGGTGCTTTGTGGAATTTATATTCTTTTGCTTCTTGGACATGTCTGTGTATTGATTTTTTCGGCTTTCTCAGATATAATAAATAAACAATATAAGAATCTAAGAAGAAGGCAGGATTCTCATATGTGTGAACGCAGGGAGGGAAGGGGAAAGCTGAGGTGAAGATAGAACAGAAAGAAAAGGGCTGCCAGTGGTCAAAGAAGTGCGGCGGATGCTCTTATCAAGGTATGCCTTACGAAAAACAGTGCCGGATAAAGCAGAGAACAGTGGAGGAGCTTTTGAAGGGAATCTGTAAAGTCAAGCCGATTATGGCTATGGAAGAGCCTTATTATTACCGGAATAAGGCACATGCTGTATTTGACAGAGACAGAAAAGGGAAAATTATAGCAGGGATTTATCAAGAGGGCACCCATAAGGTAGTTCCTGTGGAGGGCTGTGTGATTGAGGATGAGACATGCAGCGCTGTGATCGCTACGGTTAAGAGGCTGCTGCCCTCCTTTAAGATTAAGGTTTATGATGAGGATACTGGCTATGGGCTTTTGCGCCATGTGCTGGTGCGAAAAAGCTTTGCAAACAACCAGCTAATGGTGGTGCTGGTGACAGCCTCCCCTGTATTTCCGTCTAAGAATCATTTTGTCAAGGCGCTGCGGGAGGTACACCCGGATATTACCACTGTGGTGCAGAACGTCAATGGACGCCAGACAAGCGCGGTTCTAGGACAGAAGGAAAATATTTTATATGGAAAGGGTTACATAGAGGATGTTTTGTGCGGTTTTACCTTCCGCATTTCCTCAAGGGCGTTTTATCAGGTAAATCCTGTCCAGACAGAGAAGCTTTATAATAAGGCGATGGAGCTGGCGGAGTTTAAGGGCGGCGAGATGGTGCTGGATGCGTATTGCGGCGTGGGGACGATAGGTCTGATCGCTTCGAGGTACTGCAGGCAGGTGGTGGGTGTGGAGCTGAATCCAGAAGCGGTGAAGGATGCCTTGTTTAATCGGAGCAGGAATAAGGCAGAGAATGTGCGTATCTTTCAGGGAGACGCCAGTGAGGTGATGCTTGATCTGGCGGCAGATGGACAGAGGTTTGACGTGGTGTTTATGGACCCGCCAAGAAGCGGCAGCACGGAGGAATTTATCACTGCGGTGGCAGATTCTGGGGTGAAGCGCGTGATCTATATCTCATGTAATCCGCAAACGTTAGCTAGAGATTTGCAGATATTTGGCAAAATGGGGTATCGGCCGAACGAGGCGTGGCCAGTGGATATGTTTCCATGGACCGATGCGGTGGAGACAGTGGTGGCACTGGATAGGAAGAAGACGTAGAATTCTCAACAAACACGCTCTAGGCAGAGAACATGAGATGTTAGGAAAGAAATGGATGATAATGGAAAGAATGGGAGGAAGGGAATATGACACAATCAGAAGAAAGATTTAAGCAGCAGAGTATTAAACGGAAAATTGAGCTTTCTTTTTATATGATTATTACCTTTTACATAGTAAGTATATTAATTGCAATCATGGCAATTTCCTTTATAGAGGCGGCTCCAGATCAGATTAAGGGCGCCCTTAAGGGAATCAGTATTGGGCTGTTGGTAATTATCGCGGCGATCAGCATCGCGGTGGGTCTTCGAAGAATGAAGTGGCTGCTGTATTATATTATCAACCCGATTAAAGAGCTGGAAAACGTATCCATCAAGATGGCGGAGGGGGATATGAATACCTCCATCAGCTATGAGTCTGAGGATGAGATCGGGGCCTTGGCGGACTGTTTCCGCAAGACCGGAAAGCAGATGAACCTGATTATTAATGACCTGATTCAGGTTTTAAGTGAATTTGCCAAGGGAAATTTTGATGTGCGTTCTCAGTGTAAGGAAGCATATGTGGGAAGTTTTCATCAGATTATGGATCAGCTTGTCAATACGGTATATAGCATTAGCAGCATTGCAGGGGAGATGCAGGAATCGTCCAATCAGGTGTCCGCGGGCTCCAATAATCTGGCGGAAAATGCACAGCATTTGTCAGAGGGAGCACAGAGTCAGACAATTGCCATTAATAAACTGACCAAGCATGTTGCGGAGGTGGCAGATCAGGTTACGGCGAACAGTGCCGCTACAGAAAGAGTGCATGATAAGGCGAAGGAAGTAGGAAAGGAAGCCGACATCAGCAAGGAGAAGATGCAGGCGTTGGTGGAGGCGATGGGACGCATCTCACAGACTTCTGTTGAGATTAAAGCAGTAATTGCAGAAATTGAAAATATTGCTTCCAGAACCAATCTCCTGTCTTTAAATGCGTCCATCGAGGCGGCGAGAGCAGGAGAAGCAGGAAAGGGCTTTGCTGTGGTGGCAGAGGAAATTCAGAAGCTTGCGGAAAATAGTGCGAAATCTGCGGAGACAACAAGGCACCTTCTGGATCAGAACCAGTTTGAGGTGGAAGATGGAAATCAGAAAGTAGAAGAGACATCGCAAGCGCTTAAGACGGTGATCGCCGATCTGGATGCGATTATTTATGAGGTTGCGGGCATCAGTGTTGCTTCCGACAAGCAGGCTGCAGCAGTGAGAGAGATTGAGACCAGCATGGATGAGATCAATGTTGTGGTGCAGGCAAATTCCACCTCTTCTGAGCAGCTCTTGGAATTCAGCGAGCGGCTTTCGTCTGAGGCGGTCGCTCTGGATAATTTGGTTGGAAAATTTAAGAGGCGAGTGAATTAGTTCTCAAGAGATAGATTGGTGATGTCGAGCGGCATATATGGAAGATGAAAAGATACAGACGTTTGGATGAAATAAGAGGATTTACCATAATAAGCATGATCCTGTACCATATGATGTGGGATTTGGTGTATTTATTTGGCTTTCCTATCGAATGGTACAGGACGGCTGCCGGCTATGTCTGGCAGCAGAGCATATGCTGGACATTTATTCTGTTATCAGGCTTTTGCTTTCCATTTGGACAAAGAAAGCTAAGGCGTGGATTGCTTGTGTTTTTTTCCGGGCTTCTCGTTATGGCCGTGACCAATATCTTTATGCCGGAGGATCGCGTGGTGTTTGGCGTGCTCACGCTTCTTGGTTCTTGTATGCTGCTGATGATCCCACTGGATCGTCTAGTACAACGATGGTGTGCCAGACAGCAGGCCTCCAGCTTTTCTATGGAGCTGACCGGGCTTGTTGTCAGTATGCTTTTCTTTTTATCGTTTCGAAATATCAATATGGGCTATGGAGGTTTTGAGTCCCTGCGCACGTTTGCGATCCCACAGACACTATATCGAGATCTCTTTACCACATACCTTGGATTTCCATACCCAGAATTTTTTTCAACGGATTATTTTTCGTTGATGCCATGGTTTTTTCTATTTTCGACGGGATATTTTCTTCATGGTGTGGTAAAAAAGCAAGGCTGCCTTCCTTTGCTTCTGAAAGGCAGCTTTCGTCCGATAGAGTGGCTGGGCAGACATTCTATCTGGATCTACCTTCTGCACCAGCCGGTGCTTATGCTTGTCTTGCGTCTGCTTCTCTAAAATGCTTTTTTAAAGCTTCGAAGCTTTCTTTGCTTATCACATGCTCTATCTTACACGCATCCTCCACAGCGATGGAATCTGGCACGCCAAGATGAATAAGCCATGAGGAGAGCAGCTCATGCCTTTCATAGATCATCTCGGCGATCTCTTTTCCAGAGTCTGTCAGATAGATAAAACCTGCCTCTGTGACAGTGATGTGATGCTTTTCTCTCAGGTGCTTCATCGCGATGCTAATGCTTGATTTTTTAAAGCCCAATTCATTGACAATGTCAATAGAGCGGACGACGGGAAGCTTCCTGCTTAATATTAAAATAGTTTCTAGATAATTTTCCGCTGATTCATTAACGGCCATACGTATTCTTCACCTCACATATCTATCATTTCCAGAGTTTTGGCTAGAGCATGTCTGAAAAATGCTCTAGATGATATAAGAAGTATATCATATTCTTGGAGGACTTTCAAATTTTTCATAAAAAAACTATTGACAAACCACAAATTGGGAATTATAATCATTCCCATGGAGTTAGTTGAGACTAACGCAAAAGAGAAGGAATTCATGAT
>CAMWWW010000166.1 GCA_947178015.1 uncultured Clostridia bacterium | reverse complement strand
TTACATAAATCTATCCTATACTGTTTTCAAAACTTTTTCGTATGGCAAGAGAACGTGTACCAGAACCAGATAGAGACGGATATTTTATGTCAATTTGGTGCAAATCATCGAAACTCATATAAAATCAAGAATCCGTATGAAAGCCTTGAAACAGTTATATTTGAAACAAATAGATAAATGAAAAAGTTGTAAAGTGGTGAATATTTAATACACCTATTTGTAGGCAATATATGAGAAGGGGAAGGTACAATCCCCTTCTCATTATATCATTATTCAGGCCAATGTTCTGTCAGCCACAGTACCTCATCTCGAAAACGTACCACCTTTTCCGCGGCTCCTTTAAAGAGCGCGGGATGAATCCACCATGGTGTCTCTATACACCATGTAATTTTTAGCGCATCCTTGATATCTTCTGCCGTCAATGGCTCATATTCTGAATATCCTTCCATAAATGCCTGTATCTTTCCAATATCCAGCATCCCATCTTTCCACGCAAATGACATCAACGCCCGCCCTATATCATGCCGCATAAATCCATACTGATTTCGGTCAAAGTCTACAATAGCCGTCACCCTGTCATTATGAAATAAGATATTATCCCATGCAAAGTCTTCGTGCCCTATCCCCTTTGGAAGTCTATCGAAAAAATCTGCTGTAAGTTTTTTTAGTATAGCCTCCTGACCGATTACAGCTTCTTGGTACCCCTCTGGTAAATGTCCTTCCTCCGCTGCCAGTTTTTTCATACCGTCCTTATAATGCTTCCACAAAGATTCCAGCACTTGTTCTCCCTTGATTGGATAGCCTTTTACTCCATCTACAGGCAGCCTTGCTAATTCTTTGTGCATCTGTCCACATACGGCTCCAAGGCTTCTTATTTGTTGTTTTGTAATTGTCTCGCTGTTTTTTACATTTCCTGTGCAAAAACTCATTACCATATAAACCGTCTGATCCTCTAAGGTCCGAAGAACATTGCCGCGATACGGAAAAATATGCGGGCAAAGCACACCTTCTTTCTCGATTATCATCTGGCGCTGTAATGCTGCTTCAAGCTCCAAAAGCTTTCTGCTGTCATAGCGCTTCAAGCTAAACTCTTTGACAAGATAGAAATTTTCTCCGCTTTTTACCCGCCATTTTTGATTTAACCAGCCTCCTACTGTTGGAATCATCTCCTCACAGATAATTCCATAGCTTTTTTCTAAATCTTTCTTTATGTTCGGTTTCATGTTATGCCTCTTTATTATCCTATTCTTTGCAGGTGCTCCTTCCTGCACAGCCGCTGCAATTACCACAACAGCGAGAATTTTTTAGATTTTTCATACATTTCTTTGCCGCCAATGCCACGGCACAGCAAAGTATTCCTCCTATCAATATTGTTGGAATCAAAAGAAAATCCCTCCTATCTGATACACCAGCACAGCCATCAGCCACGCAAATACAAGCTGAAACAAAAGCATACCCAGCGTCCATTTCACGGAATGTGTCTCCTTTTTAATGGTAGCGATCGTGGCGACACAGGGCGTATACAAAAGGCAGAAAATCATCAGCGCATATGCATTAAGTCCGGTAAAGCCTACATTGGATAACATAGAAGACAGCTCCGTCATTCCCGCCGCTGAATTGATATTTCCAATGCCAAACAATACGGAAAAACTAGATACTACCACTTCCTTGGCAGATATTCCAGAAATCAGCGCCACCCCTATCTGCCACATGCCAAGTCCAGCAGGTTTCAGTATCGGCTCTAATATCCTGCCAATTCCCGCGCCAAAACTCTCCGATACCTGTTCTGTCATTCCATGGAAATTAAAGTTCAACAAAAACCACAATATAATAGATGCAAGAAAGATCGTTGTCCCTGCTTTTGTCAGATAATCCTTTACCTTTTCCCAGACATAGATCGCGATCGTCCTCGCATTTGGACTTTTATACTCAGGGAGCTCAATCAGCAACGTCCCTTCCGCCCGTTCCTTATCTATGCGGCTGAGCACCAGAGCGGTGCCAATCGCGGCGAGAACGCCGGCAAGATATAAAGAATAGGCGGCAAGCATCGCATACTTTCCAAAAAACATATCGGCAAACAAAACATAGATTGGCAGCCTTGCCGAGCAGGACATAAATGGCGTGATTAGGATTGTTCTCTTTCTGTCTTTTTCCTTTTCCAGTGCTCTTGTTGCCATCACTGCCGGCACCGTGCATCCAAATCCAAGCACCATTGGAAGAAATGCTTTGCCGGAAAGCCCAAGCATACTCATAATGCCGTCCATAATATAGGCGACTCTCGCCATATAGCCGCTGTCCTCCAAAAAGGCAAGCGCCAAAAACAAAATAAAAATATTGGGCAAAAAAGTTAGGATACCGCCAACGCCCGCAATAATTCCATCTACAAGCAGCGACCTCAGCCACGCCGCGACGCCAAGGCTTGTCAGAACAGAAGATGCCGCTCCAGAGAATATCTCTAACCCTGTCTCAAAATACCCTTTTAAAAAATCCCCCACCGTGAAGGTCATAAAAAACACGAGCGCCATAATTCCAAGAAAAATTGGCACGCCCCACACGGGATGTGTCAGAACTTGATCCACCTTATCTGTCGCCTGCGCTTTGCTGTCTTTATGAAAAAGTGTATCTTCTATGATCTCATCAATATAGTTATACTTTTGATGAATAATCTGCTTCTCATAGTTAATCTCTGGCGACACAGCTCCCTTTGGATAATACTGAATTATCTCCTCATCTTGTTCTAACAGCTTAATGGCGTACCATCGGCTGTGCGTCAGCTCACCATACTGCTCTTTCAGAGCTGTCTCTGTCCGGGCAATCGCCTCCTCAAGCTCCGGCTCATAGTGAACTACCCTGTCGCCAACCCCCTCCTCATAATGATGGAGCACTGCATGAAGAAGAACGTCCAATCCACTGCGCTTGCGCGCTGAAACGGGAACCACAGGTATTCCGCCGAGCATCTCAGGAAGACGGTGCAGATCGATCTCCATTCCTCTCTCTTCCACAATATCCATCATATTGAGCGCTAAGATCACGGGCTTTCCCATCTCCAAAAGCTGTAAGGTCAGATACAGATTCCGCTCCAAAGAAGAGGCGTCCACCACATTAATAATAACATCAATATTTTCTTCCACAATGCATTTTCTTGAAACCTTCTCCTCAATGGAGTACGAAGTCAGGCTGTAAATACCCGGAAGATCAATTAGTCTCAGCGTCCTTCCCTTATAGACTGTGCTTCCCTCCACACGTTCTACTGTAACGCCCGGCCAATTTGCGACCTTGAGATTCGCTCCTGTAAATGCATTAAACAATGTTGTTTTACCGCAATTTGGATTTCCGATAAATCCCACGGTAAGCTCTTTTTCCTTAGTGTGATTAGGCATCCTCTTTCACCTCTTCTACTTCAATTCCCTGTGCAATCCGCTTTCCAATAGCAAGCCTTGTCCCTCTTACCTTAATAATAAAAGCGCCTCCTCTTTTGCGATTTTGAATTTGCAGCTTTGTCATTTCATTCAGCCCCAGCGCCTCCAGACGCCTTGTAATCGTATCCTGATCAAGATGAATTCCTTTCACCACATACACAGAACCGATGTTACCCTCATATAATGTCATCTCCATGCCTCCTGTTACTTAGAGCGTGTCTGAAAAATCCTTCCTGCCATCTCCTACAAATTTCTTTTGTTTCTATTTTTGGCTTTCTATATTCTATCATTAATTCCCCTAAAAAGCAATGTGGTACCAAAAGCTGTACATAAGAAAAAGGATGCCGCCGCACCCTTTTTCTTTTTTATGCTCTCAATGAAATCAGCTTATTTTTCAATTCATTCTCAATTCGGTTCAGCTCCACCTCTGCTTCCCTGCGCTTCTGGCGGCCCTCCTCCTGTATCTTTAATACCTCATCCAAAGTGGAGATCAGCGATTCGTTTGTCACCTTCAATGTCTCAATATCCACAATTCCTCTCTCGGATTCCTTCGCCGTCTCGATCGTCGCCATCTTAAGCGTAGCTGCATTTTTTCTTAACAGCTCGTTGGTCATATCTGTCACTTCACGCTGTGCGCGGGCTGCCTGCCCCGAATGAGCGACGCCCAGAGCAAGAACCATCTGGCTCTTCCACAGAGGAATAGTATTGACTAACGTGGACTGAATTTTCTCCGCCATCAAGGTGTCATTGCCTTGAACAAGACGTATCTGCGGCGCCATCTGTATGGATATCATGCGGGTCAGTTCCAGATCATGCAGCTTCTTTTCAAAACGATTGCAAAGATTTGACAGATCATTCGCTGCCTGTGCGTCCTCCGGCAGTCCACTCTTTGTCGACTTATCGACCAACGCGGGCAGTTCTACCGTTCTCACATGATTCAGCTTCTTCTTTCCCGCCAGAATATACATGGATAATTCTTTAAAATATGTTTTATTCAATTCATACATCTTATCCAGCATCGCCACATCCTTGAGAAGCTGAATCTGATGCCCTTCCAGCACTTGACAGATCCGCGTTACATTCGTCTCTGCTTTGGCATATTTTGCCTTCATTGTATTAAGCTTATTTGCATTTTTCTTAAACAGCCCCATAAAGCCCTTTTCATCTTCATCCTGATCGAAATTGCGAAGCTCTGACACCACTCCTGTCAGCATCTCGCCGATCTCTCCCAGATCCTTGGTTCTCACGCTTCCAAGTGCCGTTTCTGAAAAATCTGCTATCTTCTTCTGTGCTCCTGCCCCATACTGAAGCACCAGATTGGAATTCTCCAGATCAATCTGTGCTGCAAAATCATCTACCATCTTGCGTTCTTCTGTTGACAGGCTACTCTCATCAAACGCCGGAGCACTGACCTCTTCCTTGGTCTG
Organism: uncultured Clostridia bacterium; assembly: GCA_947178015.1. Lineage (GTDB taxonomy): Bacteria > Bacillota > Clostridia > Lachnospirales > Lachnospiraceae > RGIG8607. The sequence goes on along the minus strand of CAMWWW010000166.1, from coordinate 874 downwards.
CGGCACGGTCTGTGCAGCCTCCTCCTTAAAAGGCTCAAAGGTAAGCGTCGGCGTCGCTGTCTGTGTAAAATCCTTCATTTCGTTATCCATGTCTATCCTCCTTTAATTCCTATTCAGGTAGAAATCCGAATCGGTTAGCCCCTCCTGTGCAAGCATGGTACGCAGCACAGAAATATCTGTAGAAATGTCCATCGCTGTATCCGCAAACAGGTTGTCAAATAAATTTAAAAATGCTTTATTGATGGTATCCAGCGTTTTTTCTATCTCCTGCTTTCCGCCGCTGATATTCTCCCCCTCCAGAGCTTGTCTGTCAAATTCACGATATGCATTGACAAGTTTGAGTGTGGTGGGAAGATAATACTCCATAAATTTATTCATCTCTGGTATCTTCTCAGGATGATTTTTTAACTGCTCAAATATCTTTCTGATAATTAGCTCCAGATCATCCAGCTTCTTTGAGATCTCCTTGCCGGGTATCGCATTATTCGCCTCTCGAATCTGGCTTAGATAGTTCTCGCCCTCCTTCAATGCCTTGGCAACCTCCCGCTGAAATGGGTCCTCCTCCTCAATTCGCTTCTGTTCCTCTTCTTCCAGCTCCTGCTGATACCTCTGATTTTTCAGCGCCATATATTGCTGCCACGTCTCATTATTTAATATCAGACAGGTTCCCTCATTATCCAGCCTTCCAAAAGGAAACATGCGCAGGGAAATCATCTTCTGCACATCCTTCCGCACATATGCTCTATTTTTTCCCACATTTGCGGCAAACTCATCCAACATCGCGTAGGTTCTGCCATTTAATATTCTCACATACTGGCGAAATCTCTGCAGCCTTTTTGACTGAATTATGCCCGTTGTAAGCAAAGCGGCGCTC
>CAMWWW010000165.1 GCA_947178015.1 uncultured Clostridia bacterium | reverse complement strand
GTTAATCAATAGTTCAAATCAACATTTTACAGCAGAGCAGATTTATTTGTGTTTGAAAGAGAGACATAAAGCAGTAGCACTTGCAACTGTTTACAACAATTTAGCTTATCTATATCAACAGGGCTTAATCAGGAAACTTTCTGTCGAGGGGTATCCAGATTGTTATGATAATATAAAGCGTCATGAGCATCTGGTATGTAGGAAATGTGGCAAGTTGTCTGATATTTTGTTGAAGGATCTGACAGAAGTCCTCCAACAGCAGGTTGACATCCCAATACTTTCTTATGATTTGAAGATAAATTATATATGCAATGAGTGTCTAAATAAAGAAACTGGAGTATAAGATGGAAAGGACAGATCAGGATGGCTTTGAGAAAGAAGGCTTCAAATTCTGCTATTGAGTCGATTTCGAGGCTTATTGATATGGAATATAAGCCGGAAAACGAAAAATTAAATGAGATTCATCAGCGTTTGTTAAAAGGAAGAAAGAAGTTTGAACAAGCGGTTGTCAAGCTTATGGATGCTGTGATACATATGAGTGCTATGGATCTGACATTGGAAGCAAACGCTAAGACGGTGGAGGAGATCAATGCATCCATAGCGGTTGCCGTAAACGCTATTAGCGGCTCAACAAAATCCACTGCCCATATTGCTTCTGAAGTATCAAAGGCGCACGAAAATCTGACAACGACGATTATCGAGCTTTCCGATGATTCTGGCAAGATTATGAAGGATATCCGTAATTGTGAGAGTGATCTCACTGCCATTACCGAATTGTCTGCCGCTGCTATCGCTACTGCTGGTACCATGAAGGAAGATATGTATGGGTTATTTGAGGTGATCCAACATATGCATGAGGCGATTGAGGCGATTAACGGCATTTCGAATAAAACGAATCTATTGGCACTCAATGCTTCTATAGAAGCCGCTCATGCCGGAGAGTCAGGGAAGGGATTTGCTATTGTCGCAGATGAGATCCGTGGTCTTGCAGATAAAACAAAAGCGTTGACAGGAAGAATGGGAGATTTTATTGCCAGTATTCAAGATGCTTCTGAAAAAAGTTCTCACAGTGTAGATTCCACGATATCTGAGTTGGAGCAGATGAATGAAAATCTTCAGGATTTGTGGCGAATCACCAGAAGCAACCGTACAGATATGGAGCATATCACAGATTCGGTATCTTCTTTGGCTGCGGTCAGCCAAGAGATAAGCAGCTCTATGAATAAGTTGGATCAGCAAGTGCAGCAAGTGAATGAGGAATGTCAAAGTCTTAATGAGAATACAAATAATCTTGCTGTTTCCAGTCATTCGATCGCAGAGCTTGTGGAACCATCTAAGAGGATTGAGGAGCATTTGCAAGAGTCTGTGAAGATAATAGGGGCTATGACACAGGATGCCTTTTATATGTTGGATAACCAGATTGTGATTGACTGCCTGTACAGCGCGATTGATGCACATAAAAATTGGCTGCGCACCTTAAAGGATATAGCGCAGACTGGAAAAGTGAAGGTACTTCAGACAGATTGCACAAAATGTGGAATGGGACGATTTTATTATAATTTTTCGCCAGTGAATCCGACGGTGAAAAAAATTTGGGATCGCCTTGATATAAAGCATAAGGAATTTCATTCTTATGGATCAGAAATGCTGGCGGCTGTCCACTCGAAGGATGCGATAGATTTGCAGCAGATCTACCATAATGCAGAATGTTGTTCGAATGAGCTGCTCTCAGATTTTCAGACATTAATACATATTATTGAGGCGCTCACAAAAGAACAAATTCGTATTTTTGAGTAGTTATGCTTGAGCTATAAAACAAATCATATATAATAGGAGGACGTGTAGACAATGGACAAAGCAAAAATCCAAAATAAGTATTCTGGAACACAGACAGAGAAAAATCTTGAGGCGGCATTTGCCGGAGAGTCACAGGCGAGAAATAAATATACCTATTTCGCTTCTGCTGCAAAAAAAGAAGGGTTTGAGCAGATTGCGGCGATGTTTTTGAAAACGGCGGACAATGAGAAGGAACATGCAAAGCTTTGGTTTAAAGAATTAAATGGAATTGGAAGTACAGCGGATAATCTTGGTGCAGCGGCAGACGGCGAAAATTTTGAATGGACAGATATGTATGAGGATTTTGCAAAGACAGCCGAGGAGGAGGGTTTCCCGGAGCTGGCTGCAAAATTCCGCATGGTTGGAGCAATTGAAAAGCATCATGAAGAGCGCTATCGTGCCCTTTTGAGCAATGTGGAGGCAATGGCCGTGTTTGAAAAGAGTGAGGTGAAGGTTTGGGAGTGCCGTAATTGCGGACATATTATTGTTGGAACTAAGGCTCCTGAAGCATGTCCTGTATGTAACCATCCGCAGAGTTATTTTGAGATAAGTGAAACAAATTATTAATCATTTGCTGAGGAAATAGAGATTTGTTGTAATTGGCATACTGCGATTTGCTGTAAAGGAAATGCAGTATGCCGGTTTTTTGTCCCGATCTTTTTATTGGGATATGCCACAAAAGAGGCGCATAGTACATGGAGAAGAAGCCTGCTTGAACGGGTTAGATATGGAGTAAAAGTATCTGTAAATAGAGTAGTTTTTACTTGAAGTATTGTAATTGGATGTGTATACTATAGGTAAGTTTCCATAAGGTGTGAGTTCAGAATTCTCTTGGGTGATTTCGCATCTTAGAAATGGAGCAGGAATGGAAGAAAATAGAAGAAAGGATGAAATGCGGGCAAATTTGCTTGGTGTTTGGTACAAAGTATGAGAAGAAGTGGAATTTTAATGGCTGTGTCCAGCATCCCTTCTGCATATGGGATAGGCGCCTTTTCTAAGGAGGCATACCATTTTGTGGATTTTTTGAAGGAGGCAGGACAGAAGCTGTGGCAGATTCTTCCGCTGGGGCCTACGGGATACGGCGACTCGCCATATCAGTCTTTTTCGACCTTTGCGGGAAATCCATATTATGTTGATCTGGAAAGACTGGTGGAGGAGGGGCTGCTTCTTAGAGAAGAAGCTGCGGAATGTGATTTTGGCAGCCATCCTGAGTATGTGGATTATGAGAAAATCTATCTCTCGCGTTTTGGGGTACTTAAGAAAGCATTTGAGCGCTTTCGGGAGTCCGTGCGCCCAGCTTACAATGAATTTTTGAGGGACAATGCAGAGTGGTTGGAGGATTATGCCCTCTATATGGCGATAAAGGATCGATTTGATGGAAAAAGCTGGCTGGAGTGGGAGGAGGATATTAAGCTCCGCACACCAGAAGCGATGGAGCGCTATAGGGCAGAGCTTAAGGATGAGATCGCGTTTTATCAGTTTCAGCAGTATGAATTTAAAAAACAATGGATCGAATTAAAAAGCTATGCAAACCAGAGAGGGGTTCAGATTGTTGGAGATATTCCAATCTATGTCGCTCTGGACAGCGCGGATACATGGGCGCGCAAGGAGCTGTTTCGGCTTGATGAGGCAGGCGTGCCTACATTAGTCGCGGGCTGTCCGCCGGATGGATTTTCCGTCACGGGCCAGTTGTGGGGGAACCCGCTCTATAATTGGGAATATCATAAGGAAACAAGATATAGCTGGTGGATGAAGCGTCTGCGCTACTGCTTTGAGTTGTATGATATTGTGCGGATTGATCATTTTCGAGGTTTCGATGAATATTATGCAATTCCGTATGGGGATAAAACGGCAGAGTATGGACATTGGGAAAAAGGACCGGGGTATGATATTTTTGAAATGATGAAAAAAACACTTGGCGATAGGCCGGTAATTGCGGAGGATTTAGGCTTTCTCACAGATTCTGTGCTGGAGCTGGTAAAAAAGACAGGTTTTCCGGGTATGAAGGTTCTTCAATTTGCATTTGATCCAAGAGAAGAGAGCAATTATCTTCCCCACACATATACGCAAAATTGTGTGGTGTACACAGGGACACATGACAACGATACCACTAAGAGCTGGTATGGGCAGATGGATGAGGCGTCAAGAGAGTATGCCGATCGCTATCTTGCTATTACAGAGAAAGAACATGTGACGACGGCATTTGTCCGGGCTGCTCTTGCCAGTGTGGCAGACACAGCGATCATTCCTATTCAGGATTATCTGGAGATGGGAGGAGAGGCGCGCATGAATACACCATCCACACTAGGAGACAATTGGAAGTGGAGACTTAAGAAGGATCAATGCAGCACGGAGCTTGCGGGTAACATACGGGGTCTGACAAGGCTGTATGGCCGATAAGAAAAAGAGCGATTAAGAATTAAGAGAGAACGAATGGGAGTGATTATAAAATGGTTTATTTTTCACAAGATCATCGGATTATTCGCTCTATGAAAGAGGAGGATGCGCAGGCAATCACAGAGAGCGAGATTGAGCAGGGATGGTCTGTATCTGTCGAGAAGTATAAAAAAAGACTGGAAGATCAGGCCTCAGGAAAAGCAATCGCATTGGTTGCAGAATATTGCGGCAAGCCGATTGGATATATCAATATTTATCCCAATAGCCCGTGGGGTGCATTTGGAGGAAAAGGCTACCCAGAATTAATTGATTTTGGAGTGTTGGAGAAATATCGAAATAATGGTGTGGGGACTTGCTTGATGGACACCGCAGAGAAAATAGCTGCGGAATATGCCGATATGGTTTATCTTGGTGTGGGACTTCACAGCGGCTATGGAAAAGCGCAGCGAATGTATGTAAAGCGCGGCTATATACCAGATGGTTCGGGGGTTTGGTATCACGATGAGGTATGCAAGCAATATGGCATATGCAAAAATGACGATGATCTAGTTTTATATCTTTCCAAAAAATTAAAATAAAAATTTAAGCGAGTAGGGAGCCGTTTCTCCCTACTCATTTTGATTGCTATAAGATTTTATTTTCCGGCTGCTTAGGTGACTAAACAACTTATAGTATAGTATAAATAAGATAGAGGTGACAACCCATGTCAGCGGATAACAGAACGATACCATGAAAATAGTGGGTTTTATCGGTGCGACAAATACAATCCAGATCACGCGGAGAACACAGACGCCAAGACAGGTCATTGCCATAGGAATCCAGCAGTCGCCGGTTCCGCGAAGGGCGCCGGACAATATCTCGATACACACATAAGTGAAGAAGGTAGGCACTAGGAAGTGTACAATTTCAAGACCTATTTGACTGACCGCGGCGTCGGTTGTAAAAAGCCGCAGAATGGCGCCTCCCGCCGTATAGATAAAGGTACTTAAAAGTATAGAGGCGGCAAATGCCATCGCGAGACAGGTGCCGATTCCCTTGCGGACGCGATCCAGTTTCTGGGCGCCAAAGTTTTGCCCGACAAAAGTAGTGATGGAGATCCCAAAGGCATTGATGGTCATCCAAAAAATACCATCTATTTTTCCGTAGGCTGTCCATGCTGCGACGGTGTCTGTGCCTAATCCATTTACGCCTGCCTGTATCACAACATTGGAGACAGAATACATAACAGATTGAAGACCCGCAGGAAAACCAATCTGAATGATCCGTCTTAACATCGGATAGTTTAGACGAAGGCTGCGAAGCATCAGGCGATAGGATTCTCTTGTATGAGCCAGAACATAGAGAACCATAACAGCGCTGACAAACTGCGAGAGTATGGTGGCCCATGCAGCTCCGGCAACACCCATATGAAAAACTACGACAAATAAAAGGTCAAGAGCTATATTTACAAAGCAGCCGACAATTAAAAAGTAAAGTGGACGTTTCGAG
>CAMWWW010000164.1 GCA_947178015.1 uncultured Clostridia bacterium | reverse complement strand
TCACTAAGCGAGAGCGGGGTGACGGAGGACTATAGGCAATTCTCTGCGCGGACCTCTCTCGAAAATGATTAGTAAGTAAAATTTACAAAAAGCTATAAAATTATATTTTTTTCCAGCCAAAGAGTGTCTTTTTAAAGTTCTTTTTATTCTCCACCACAGATGCATGGTTTGGATATTTGTCCCAATAGGTCATTGCTTTTTTTATATCCTCAGGTACTCCAAGTCCATATGCATAGATCTCTCCCAGTCCAACTGCTGCCAAAGGTTCGTTTGGATAACGTTCAAATTCTTTTTTTGCTAGTGTATAGTTGACGGCTGTTCCAAGTCCTTTTAGATAGCATGTTCCAAGTATCTCTGCTCCCCAGTAATTCTCCTTATCATGCGCGGCAAGCAGATGCTGAAAGGCTTTATGAAAGTCTGGTTCTATTCCGTCGCCTCCATAAAAATAGATCTCTCCTAAGCTATTATGACAAGCTATCTCATTCCCACTTAAATATTGCTCAAAGAGATCTCTTGCTTTCTTGAGATCTCTGGACAGCTTGCCTCCAAAGCCATACAGCCTGCCAAGATAATATCCTGCCTGCTTATAGTTATAACTAAGTGCACGTTTATAGTATTCCTCCGCCCTTATCGGATCGGTCTCCTCCAGCTTTATCCCTATTTTTACAATGTAAAAGGGATCTCCCTTGTCCGCGGCCATCTGCATAATTTCCTGCGCCTTTTTTTCATTTCTGGGTATGCCGTAATCGCCGGATGTCACAATATCAATATAATTGGATACTCCCATAAGCATATTTTGATGAATCAGCTCTTCATACATGGACGCCGCCTTCTCTGCCCAGCGTCTCCTCTGCCAGTCATATTCTATTTTTGTCATGCTTCTTAAGTCCATCTCTGTAAGTTGTATCACATCGCCAAAATAATACGCATTTGCCACCAGATACTTTGTAAAAAGCTCTCCCGAATCTGCTATCGCGCACACCTCATCCCAAATTTCTTTTGAAGAATGATAGGGTTCTCTCACAAAACTGCCGCCCCTTGGCTGAAAACCGGCAACTCTTCTTGCAGCAAACATGCCCAGCGCGCTTCCCCGCTCAATACTAAGATTTAGATATTCCTCCACTTTTTTATCGTCAATTGGATAATGAAAGCCGGAATCGATAAAGCTGGGACCCGCGTAACAGCGCGCCAAAAAATAACAGCCGTCTCCATCTCCCTCATTCGCCGCCTGCGTCAATAGCGTCAGCGCCTCCTCTCCTCTTTCAAATGCTCTTTCTAGCCATAAAATTTGAACTGCATGTTCCACTCTGCCGTCTAACTTTATCATTTTAATCCTCATTTCTGCGCTGCTTTTTGTGCATAAAGCAATTTTGTGGCAAGCAGCGCGCAGACACAAATCGCCGTGTGAAAAAAATTTTTTCACACTTTATGCCTTCCTATCCGTCATTCTAGCTTCTATTGTAGCAGATTCACAAAATGAAGTAAATGGTAGTCCCAATATTCCCTCAAGTTGTTATAAATCGTTACGATTGACTACTGTTTTTTGATAATTCTTGTGCTATACTTATATATTATACGAAAAAGGAAGGAATCCCCATGTTTCAAAAAGGCAAACGCTGTCCTATCTGCAGCGGAAAATTAAAAATGATTGGTAATAACACCATTTGTACTGAATGTGGCTACCGACTGTATGGAAATACAGCTAGTGTACATACAGCAGATTCATCCAATACCTACTCTGAGCCATCACCGAAAACGCAATATTCCAATGAACCAAACCAATCTATGCCTACGTATACTCCCTATTCCAGAGGCAATGGCAGGCAGAACCGCGCTAGGCTTTTCGTAGTATTTGGTGTTATCGCAGTCTCCGCAGTTGTCAGGGTTGTTCTTTTCTTGCAGCCGTTTCTTCTGAATCATTCTGCCGAGCACAGCTCCTCCATCATGCTCCCAGAGTCAAGCACAGCTTCAGCAAAAGATACCTCCCCTTCACGCAGCCTGCCGGAGTCCAATATGTTCCGCCAATTTATCAGTGCTGTATTTGAAAAGTCTTATTGGGAAGTCACCTCCGCTGAGCTTGCCAACATCAAATCCTTGGAGCTCTCCTACCAAGATTCTGGCTACCAGATGCTTATCTACACCTTACATGATGGCCGGCACGGAACTTTTTATTATAATAATGAAACGGTAAAAACCAGTGATTTAGATGTTTTTACTGGATTAGAATGTTTAAAGCTAAATCGTGAGCAACTAAAAGAAGGCGACTTGGATCATCTTACGAATCTCACAGAATTATGGTGTTATAATACTCCTGCTGAGCTTGCGAAGATTATTCGTCCATCGCAGCTTACTACATTAGGGATTTGCTCCAATATTTTTCTGTCAAATTTAGATGGAATCCATGTATTTCAAAATTTAACAAACCTATATATTGATGGCGGAGATTATCACCTCACTGACATCAGCGCACTTTCCTCTTTAAAAAATCTAACCACGCTGCGACTTGACGCTGTGGATGGCATAGAAAACTTTCGTGTTCTCTATGAGCTTGTACAGCTTGAGTCCCTCTCCATTGAGTCCAAGGCGCTGCGCGATATTGGGTTTGTGTCCAATATGACAGATTTAAAAGAATTATCCATCAAAGACAGTGAAATTCTGTCTATTCAAGCATTGGAAAATTGCAAGGACACTCTTACCAAATTAGATTTAAGCGGCAATTATCAGATTACAGATTATTCCGTAATTTCAGAGCTTCATCAGCTTACGGATCTTACCTTGTCCGTACAGTATCTATTTGAACAGGCATATCCGCTTCCTGCGCTCGGCAATATGCAAAGTCTGACAAAACTGTCTATCGAACATTTTGATAATCTTGAACCGCTTAAACATGCCGCAGGGTTGACGGAGCTTACTATGTCAAATATCTATACGGATGACTATTCCGCCCTGTCCGCGCTACAAAACCTGACACATCTTAATCTTATCGACATGTCGGTAGAAGCCTCCGCAATAAATCCTATTATGGATCTGACTGGTCTGGAAGTGATAGACATGTCCGACAGTTATATCTGGGGAAATGTAGAAGGGCTTCTATCCCTTCCCTCTTTAAAGGCGCTTACTCTAAATCACTGCACTGCGGGCTTTGACATCGAACATTTAACTCGAAATGAAAGCCTGACACACTTGCATATGAGCCACGTCACACTCAAAGCCTTAGTGAATGGCAAATGGGACTATACTGCTAATAATTCCAATAATATCACACTTTCGGAGCATACAGAGCTATTTTTAAACTATCCAAACCTTATGGAGCTTTCCCTTGCCGGCAACCAGCTCACTGACATCTCCTTTGCTGAGAATTTAAGCCAACTTACTGTCCTTGATATTACCGATAATTATATAGTCAGCCTTTCTCCCTTATCAAAATTACAGAAACTGCAAACCATTATGTGCGCAGAAAACCCTATCACTGACGAAGCGGGACTAGAACAAAAAATATTGACCAAACATTAGAATTCATTTGTTCATTTACACACAAAAGATGCCGATAACTGCATTTACATAGTTATCGGCATCTTTATCACCTATCACAAAATTTCTGCTTTCAATCATCTGCTTTGTCTGCTCTATGTAATGTTCCATCCAAATCAAACAATAGCAATCTACATTTTTCCATCCTAATCCCCATTTCTATCTTTTATCAAAAAACAAGCCAGAATCCGTCTTAAAACTGCTCTGTCCACTTTTCTCATTTACTCTGCCGTCGTATAAATTCTATAACAAAAAACTGTAGAAATATACTTTCCACAGTTTTTTCATCATCCTATTTTGTTTATAAAATCAAAAATCGGGGCGACAGGATTCGAACCTGCGACCTCTCGGTCCCTAACCGAACGCTCTACCAAACTGAGCCACGCTCCGAATATCAGCTATCAAAAATAACCTGACGAAGTATATCTTACCATAAACCGATAGATTTGACAAGTAAAATTTTTCTTTATCCGATAACTAAGCCGAACTCCCTAGCGTGTGTTTGAAAATTCAATATTTTTTATAACAGATTGAGCATATCATTTATGAAAAAGGGCTGCTTTGGTGTGGTCTCTCATGGGTTTTCTATAGAAAAGTTACATTTTTTGTATATTCTCCTACTTTAATATTCGCCTGCTCCATATTCTCCACTTTGGTTCCATCCCGATAAAAACGAGCTATCTGCACATCTTCCACTCTATGTTCCTCATCATAGCCCCCTATGCAGGATGTCTCCTCTCCTGTTCCAGACATCACATAAATCTCCTCAAACCGTATTCCGGCAATCCGCTTTCCGGGAGCCGGATTGTAATCCTTGTTCCACTTAACCTGAATATCCAGCACTTTGCCGTGAGCAAATGGCTCTATTCTTATATTTCGGTAGGTGACATTGCGAACCACATTTTTATCACCAGCATTAATGCACATTGCTCCCAAATATCCCGCCTGATATTCGTGATGCTCTAAGATGTCAATGTTCTCAAACAGTATATTTTCAATTATATCGCCATTCTCCTCATGTGCACCGTGGGTGCCTATCATAAGAGGATGTGCCACATCTGCCCATACACTTAAGTCTCTTACAATAATATTTCGGCTGTCGCCTCGATTATCCCAGCGGCTTCCATAAACCGTGATGCAATCATCCGATGTGCGCAGAAATCCTCCCTCTACCAAGATATTCCGACAACTCATCATATCTATCCCATCACTCCATCCCTCGCAGCTAAAGGATTTTATATTTCGTATTGTCACATTCTCACAATCTCCCAGATGAATGGTATAATGCGGCGGATTGATAAACATTAGATTTTCTACTGTCAAATTACTGCTGTGGCTTAAACGCAGCCCATTGATTCCCCCGAACCGCTCAAATTTAGCCAAATATAGGATTCCTCTTCCAGAAATGCAGACATCCTCCACATGCTCGCACACCAGTGCTCCAATCAGCACCGCACCGCCTTCCATATAAATTTTTGTATGAGAAGGCACATGCCAGAGACATTCTGTTATGTAATGAATTCCCGCCTCTATATACACCAGCCTGCCCTCCGGCATTTGGTCGAGTGCTCCATTCACTCCATCTCCCACACACTCGCCCAGATTGGCAGAGCCTTTTACAACCAAAACGTTGTCTCCCTGTTTATCAGGCTTTTCCTCTATCTCGCCCGCAAATAAATGTAGATTATGAAACCGCTCTTCGTTGAACTCAATAGAAAGATTGACGGGCTTATCCAACACAAATGTGACACGCTTTGTCTCCACGGTTGGCACAATTCCCAGAGCAAGAGGTCGGATATCCACTTTATAAACGGAGTAAAAATGCGCAAATGTTATCTCTACCTCCACGGTTCCCTGAAAATCAAAATACGCCATGGAAGCGATTCTAACATCATGCATATCCACCTTAACTTGATAACAGCCCACTTCCTGCCACTGTTTTTCCCCCAGAGGACGCACGTTCAGAATAAAATCTCTCTGCCTTGCTGCGCCTATTGGTATTGGATAAATTGCTACTCTATTTTCTGTTTTTTGCATCTGCTGCCTCCTTCTATCTCCTTGTTCTAATCCTAGTTTATGGTAAAAGAAACAACAATGCAATTCCATATGCTGTAATAAACTGATATTTTCTGTGCTTTTCTATAAATAACACCGGTTTACACTATTTTACACCACTTTACAACTTTTTCATTCATCTACTTGTTTCAAACATAACTG
>CAMWWW010000163.1 GCA_947178015.1 uncultured Clostridia bacterium | reverse complement strand
TTTCTCTTCGTCAGCAAAATCATCCGATCATCCATCGACTCGGTTGATCCTTCCATAAAACCAATCTGCATAATATAGTCTCCAACATTTTGAGCAAAGGGATTTCCTGTCTGTTCCATAAAGGATTGAATTCGACTTTCCATACACTTTGTCGTATCAATAACAATATCTTCTGCATCAGCAAGGTCCTCCCTTCTTAATTCCATAATAGGCATCGACTGCATACGCTTTAATTCTTCTATTGATACGCCCACGCTTTACCACCAACTTATCTGCTTTTTCCTATTTTATTCTCTTCACAGATTGTCTTATAACCAAAACCTTTCTCCCAGCCACAGATAAGAGTCGCTAGCCATGGCTGGGAGTCGCTTTTTACTTTATACAAATATTCACTTTCATAAACACTTTTTTCCCTTTTTGAATCAACACATACCCTTTCTTCTCCTCCAACTTTAAAATATCATCGACCGTTTTACACTTCTCTCCATCTATGGAGATGCCATTTTGTTGTATCAATCTTCTCGCTTCACTCTTTGAGCTAACCAATTGGGCATTTACAAGCAAATCTACCACCGGTATTTCACTTTCAGAAATGATATATTCGCTTTCTGGAGCATTTTCACCCCCATTCGACTGTTTTCCAAACAATGAGCCAACGGATAATAGAACCTCTTCTGCTTCCTTCTCCCCATGAACCAACTTCGTAATTTCATATGCCATAACTCTTTTTGCTTCAATAATATTGGTAGAGCATAACTGAGTAATAGTATCCAGATCCACTCTTGTAAACAGCTTTAATAACATCTCCACATCGGCATCATCCACATTGTAGAAATACTGATAAAAATCAAAAGGAGTCGTCTTATCACGTGCAACCCACAACGTGCCGGACTCTGTTTTCCGCATTTTCTTTCCTTCTTTTGTCAATAATAGCGGACATGTCAAACCATAAATATCCCCTTCCTCCTTTTTATCTTCAGATAGAAACCGCTTTTTTCTATTCAATGTTGTACCAGCCACGATATTTCCCCATTGATCACTGCCTCCAATCTGAAGTGTGCAGCCATATTTCGCGTTCAGATAAATAAAATCATATGCTTGCATTAACATATACCCCATCTCCAAAAAGGTTAGACCGCCCTCTTGTAACCGATTCGCATATGCATCTGCGGCAAGCATTTTATTTATATTAAAATGTACTCCAATTTCTCTCATAAAATCAACATAATCATATCCATTAAACCATTCTGCATTGTTCAAAATAATGGCAGGATTATCGCCGTCTGTTTTAACAAAACGTTTCGCTAAATTTTTAACTTCTTCCAAGTTATACTGCACCTGTTCCTTTGTCAGCATTTTTCTCATGTCGCTCTTTCCACTGGGATCACCTATCAGTGCAGTCGCTCCACCTATCACCAAGATTCCTTTATGCCCAGCATCTTGTAAATACCGAAACATCATAAGCGCAAAAAAATGTCCAATATGCAAACTATCCGCAGTCGGATCTATGCCCAAATAAAAAGTGATAGGGGTATCTCCATTCAATCTATTTTGAACCTCATCCAAATCCGTGCACTGGTATATATATCCTCTCTCTTGCAACAACTCAAACAATTTCATTTCTAACATTCCTCCTAACAAAAAATAAGCCCGTCCAATAAAGGACGAGCTAAGCCGTGGTACCACCTTACTTCGTAGAATAACCATCTACCTTACCATGCTATAACGTGCACCAATCCGCCTATGCCTACTTAATTTCAACATAGAAACTCCAGAATGTATTCAGAATCATCCACTCTCTGTGTTTCTCACCAACCAACAACTCTCTGTAGCGTCAAATGATTCCTACTTCTTTCCTTCCACATCTTTTGCTATGAAATTAAAAATGGATGGAGGTGGATTCGAACCACCGAAGCAAATTGCAGCAGATTTACAGTCTGTCCCCTTTGGCCACTCGGGAACCCATCCATTTCATATTAGATATATCACATTCTTTATTCAAAGTCAATACAAAATATTTAAGATCAAATTCTTGGAATTTTTCAAAGAACCAAATCAGCAGAAATCCTCGATTTTATTGGGTTTCACTAACTTGACATTAAAATAACACGCTCCCCAGTATCAATTAATCCAACCAACACACCCTTTCCATCCAATCCCAAATATGGTTGATTCCGAAGCTTTGTTATTCCGCTCACATCCATATTGGTCGAATCTGTTATCGTATAAAGTTTTGGTATCGTCTGAAAACCAAGCGTCGCCATATATCTCGTATCGCTATTATCCTCCACACTGATCACACGATACTCTCCCCATACATGCTGTATGCATGTTCTCGCTTGATTGATCATGCCTAACAGCGAACTCTCTCCCACGTTTACCATAAAATCCTTGTAATCATTTGACATAATCTTCTGTCTACAAGTCATGTTATCTGGCATAGCTGCTCCTGCACTTTTTCTTATACTATATGATATAACAAAGAAAAGGCGCACCAGCAAGGATATATTTTTCTCCTGCCAGCACACCAGACCTGTCTACCATATTCTCTACTACTTTACTCAATCCTTTAACTCTGCAAGCAAGCTCTGTACTCTGCCATATGCATCCTCAAGCATCGGAAGCTTCTCCTTCGCATCCTCAAGCTTTTTTGCACGCAAAAGCTCTGTCAGCTCGCTGGCAGCCTCCGACAGCTCATTTAAAGCAAGATTGGCTGCCACTCCCTTTAAGGTATGTGCTTCTCTGAACGCTTCGTCACAATCTTGCTTCTCTATGTTCTCTTTTAAACGGGGAAAGGACTGGTCATCCGTAAATTTCAACAAAAACTTCTTAAACAATGCCTCCTTCTCCATAAAACGATGCAATCCCGTCTCATAATCCAAGATTTTTCTGTCCACACTTTCTAAATTAATCATAATACCATCCCTTTCTAAGCCAATCTCTTTCACTCCACTTATTTTTCTTTCACGACACTTCACTTATCCTACTTATTATAGCATTATTTTCATATATGTCAATCGTTCTAAAATCTCATAAAATACCGAACCATTTTGCTCAGCTTTCTAACAAGCAGAAAAATAAATGCTCTGCGCCGTATTATAGAATATCTTTTCTTTCTCGCTTTCCGTGAAAACATCGCTTTCTGCCAGATAGCTTATCAAATGCTCATAGCTATCACGACATAGGGTGGATGGCAGATCGGAGCCAAACATCATGCGGTCCGCTCCCACTATATTCTTTCCAACTCTCAGATAATGTCTTGCATGCTCATAGGGATAGGTTTCCGGCCTCTGATTCGCCGGCAGCGCAGCCAAATCAAACCACACATTGGGCAAAGCCAGCCTTTTTAATCCTTCTGTAAATACCGCCTCATCCTTCTGTTGAGGCGCAAGCAAATGGCAAACTACAAATTTCATATCAGGATACCGCAATATCGCGTTTCTTAAAGGCTCTATCTGCCAGCAGGGATTTCCCGCACGCCCAATATCAATAATAAACACCAGCCCCTTATCCTTTGCATAAGAATAGGTCTCATCCATCACCTCTCCATCCAGAGGGACAGGAGGATGATAACTCATCAAACCAGAACCATTGCTGACCTCAAACTTAACCAGACGAAATCCCAGCTCATCAAACAAATGCTTACGAATCTTATCCTTATTGACACAAAACGGATCATAGGTGGCAGCTCCTGTAAAGCGATCTGGATATTTCTGCATCGCCTGCCAGACATACTCATTCTGAAATCCAAAATAATTCCCCTGCAAAAGAACCGCCTTCTCAACATGATGCTGATCCATCAGCTTAATAACCCGCTCCGGCGTCACATCCACCTCTCCAAGTTCCGGCGGTATCATCTCTATCACCTGTCCGCTGGCATAGACAGCCTTCCCATTTCCACATGACCTTAGCTCTCCCTGAGAACCAAAACCTGCAATATATTGTACAATATGCGCATGTGCGTCAATAATCTTCATATCTGTCCCCCAATCCTTCGCTCTCCGCCAAACTTCTGCATCTTTTTACTTATTTCGCTTTCACACCGCTCACTGTGCTTTCTGTGTCAGCAATGCTGCTCCGCGCATCTCTATCACCGGACCGCCGGTTTTCTCCACATACTCCTTTGTGATTGTCACCCTGCCAATATTATCATCCTTCGGAATCTCATACATAATATCCAGCATAAACTCCTCAATAATCGCTCGCAATGCTCTAGCTCCCGTATCCTTCTCCAACGCTTTCTCCGCAATGGCATCCAGAGCGCCATCATCAAAATTAAGCTCAACCTCATCAAAAAGCAGAAGCCTCTGATATTGCTTTAATATTGCATTTTTAGGCTCTTTAAGAACCCGGACAAGCATCTCCTTATCAAGCTCATCCAATGTATATACAATGGGAAGGCGCCCCAAAAACTCTGGTATCATGCCAAAATTTCTCAAATCCTCCGTGGTCACTTTATGAATCAGATTCTTCTCCTTATCAAACCTATCTCGAAGCTCGCCCTGAAAGCCCATGGTGGATGTCTTAGTCAATCGCTCCTTAATCAAATCTGCCAGATCTGGAAAAGCCCCGCCACAGATAAATAAAATATTCCCTGTATTTACTGTTACCAAAGGCACCATCGCATTTTTGCTGTTCGCCCCCACAGGCACCTCAATATCTGCGCCCTCTAACAGCTTCAGCATCCCCTGCTGCACCGACTCACCGCTGACATCACGATTGTGGGCGTTTTTCTTTTTTGCGATCTTATCAATTTCATCAATAAAGATAATTCCCTTCTCCGCCTTCTCCACATCATTATCTGCCGCCGCCAATAGCTTTGATACCACACTCTCAATATCATCACCAATATATCCCGCCTCTGTCAGAGAGGTCGCGTCCGTGATCGCAAGCGGCACATCGAGAAGTCTCGCAAGAGTCTTAACCAAATAGGTCTTTCCACTTCCCGTCGGTCCTATCATCAACATATTGGATTTCTCAATTTCCACTTCATCCGTCGGTTTTGCGTTGGCGATTCTCTTATAGTGATTATACACCGCCACCGAGACCACCTTCTTTGCGTGCTCCTGCCCGACAATATAATCATCCAGCTTTGCCTTAATTTTGTGCGGAGCTGGAATTTCCTTAATATTAAATACAGGAGCTGGCTTCTCTTCCTTCTCCTTTTTCTTCTTCACCTTCTGCCTCTTTGGAATTTCACCCTGAAGCTCAGAAAGATTGATAAAATTCATATTCGAAAGCTTCATCAGATCACTGTACTGCATCCCTGTGCTTCCCTGTATGGAATCAAAGGTTTTCTGCATACAATCTGCGCAGATGCTTATATTGCCCGGCATCTCTATCATCCTGCCCGCCCTACTCTCCGGGCGCCTGCACATATAACAAATCTTTTCATATTCGCCGTTATCTTTCTCTTTATTATCCTTATCTTTACTTTCGCTACTCTGCACTGCTTCTTTTATTTCTTTTTCGTTATCTGTCATACTATTCTCCATTCTAGGCAGATGGTTTCACCTATGCCCTATCTTTTATTATAATGCAGAGAGTAGTAGGTTACAAGTAAATATTTTCTAAACAAAATAGATACACCATCAAAAAGAGTGAAATAGAATAAGACATTGGGAAAGCGATTCGTATAATCATTTTCGAGAAAGGTCCACGCAGAGAATCGCCTATAGTACTCCGTCACCCCGCTCTCGCTTATTGAAAAACGTAGCGGACGCTAGATTCGTGAAAAACCTCATCAAGCGCCGACGTTT
>CAMWWW010000162.1 GCA_947178015.1 uncultured Clostridia bacterium | reverse complement strand
GATGCTGTTTATGCAAAATAAATCAAAATCACTCATAAAAATGAAATATTTTGATTGACTTTGATTGAAATTGGGTGTATAATAAGGCTACAAGATAAGACGGGAGGGAATGAGATGATTTATACGGTAACTTTTAATCCGTCACTGGATTATATCGTTTCGGTGGAGGATTTTAAGCTGGGCTTGACGAACCGAACTAGCTCTGAGTTGATGCTTCCGGGCGGAAAAGGGCTCAATGTCTCGATGGTTCTAAGAAATCTTGGTATTGAGAATACGGCATTTGGCTTTGCGGCTGGTTTTACGGGCGACGAGATTATCCGGCGGATTGAGGAGAGGGGAATAAGATCCAATTTTATTCAAGTCGGCAGCGGAATTTCCAGAATTAATGTAAAGCTTAAGTCCATCGATGGGACGGAGATCAATGGATGTGGGCCGACCATATGCGCAGAGGAGATTGACCAGCTTAAAGAGAAGCTGGATGGTCTTTCAGAGGGAGATATTTTAGTGCTTGCCGGGAGTATTCCAAGCTCCATACCAGATACGATTTACAGCGAGCTTATGGAGAGGCTCGGAAAGCGGGGAGTCGTGTTTGTGGTGGATGCGACAAGAGAGCTGCTTGTGTCAGTATTAAAGTATCATCCATTTTTGGTAAAGCCCAATCATCATGAGCTTGGCGAGATCTTTGGGGTGCAGCTTAGCACGAGGACAGAGGTGATTCCTTATGCCAAGAAATTGAGGGAGATGGGAGCGGAGAATGTGTTGGTGTCTATGGCAGGCGAGGGCGCTGTGCTGGCCGCGGCGGATGGTTCTGTGTATGAGACGGCGGCTCCCAAGGGAAAACTGATCAATGGGGTTGGCGCGGGAGATTCTATGGTGGCAGGTTTTCTTGCAGGATGGATGGAAAAGAAGGAGTATCCGCACGCTTTTTATATGGGGGTGGCAGCCGGAAGCGCAAGTGCATTTTCCGAGCAGCTTGCCACTAAGGAAGAGATTGCTGCGGTGTATCAGCAGATAGAATGGGAGGGGAAGGTATGAGGATTACAGAGCTGTTAGACAAGAGAAGTATTTCGCTTACAGGTGCGCCAAAAACAAAGCAGGAGGCGCTGGATCAGGTGATTGATCTGATGATTAAGAGCGGCAAGATCAATGACGAGGACGCATACAGAAAGCAGGTGTATGCCAGAGAAGAAGAAAGCACAACCGGGATCGGAGAGGGCATCGCCATTCCACATGGAAAATGTGCCGCAGTAAGCAAGCCGGGACTGGCGGCTATGGTGGTAAAGAATGGAGTGGATTTTGATTCTCTGGACGGCGAGCCTGTCACTTTGATTTTCTTAATCGCTGCGCCGAATACAAAGGATAATGTCCATCTGGATGTGTTGAGTAAATTGTCCGTGCTGATGATGGATGAGAATTTTTCTAATTCTCTGCGCAATGCGAGAACCGTGGAGGAATTCCTTGCCATTGTTGACAAGGCAGACAGCGAGCAGGCGGATATTGATGAGAGATTGGCGGATACTGGAGCAGCAGGCGGCGGTAAAGTGAAGATTCTGGCTGTCACTTCCTGTCCTACCGGCATCGCACATACTTATATGGCGGCAGAGGGAATTGAGAAGGCGGCACGAGAGAGAAATTGTGTTGTAAAAATTGAGACAAGAGGCTCGGGAGGAGCTAAGAATGTTCTGACAGAGCAGGAGATAAAGGAGGCGGACTGTATTATAGTCGCAGCCGACGCGCAGGTTCCGATGGACCGGTTTGATGGTAAGAAGGTGATTGCATGTCAGGTTTCTGACGGCATCAGCAAGGCAGGGCAGCTTTTGGATCGCGCGATGGCAGGAGATGCGCCTGTGTACCATGCCGCGGCAGGTTCTGTCTCCACTTCACAGTCGGCAAAGAAAAGTGGCGGTGTTGGGCATCAGATCTATACCCAGCTCATGAATGGCGTGTCTCATATGCTTCCTTTTGTGGTTGGAGGCGGTATCTTAATTGCGCTTGCTTTTTTAATTGACGGATTATGCGTGAATATGGATGCGCTTGATGTTGCTGAGAGGGCGAATTTTGGTTCGATTACGCCGGTGGCTGCATGGCTTAAAAATCTGGGTGGCATCGCGTTCGGTTTTATGCTTCCTGTGCTGGCTGGCTTTATTGCGATGGCGATCGGCGACAGGCCCGCGCTTGCGCTGGGATTTGTGGGCGGCATGATAGCCTACAGTGGAAAATCAGGATTTCTGGGAGCACTTGCCGCAGGTTTTCTTGCCGGGTATCTGATTCTTATGCTTCGCAGGGCTTGTGATTATCTGCCGGAATTTTTGGAAAAAATTGCTCCCGTGCTGATTTATCCGCTGGTAGGTATTCTGCTCATGGGGTTAGCGATGTCATTTGTGATAGAGCCTATTATGGGTGGTATTAACACGGCTTTAAATAACGGTTTGACCAGCATGGGCGGCACAAGTAAGGTGATTCTTGGCATTATTTTAGGCGGCATGATGGCAGTGGATATGGGCGGGCCTTTTAATAAGGCGGCATATGTATTTGGCACGGCTGCTATTGCTGCCGGAAATTATGATATTATGGCAGCGGTGATGATCGGAGGGATGACTCCTCCCTGTGCAATCGCGCTGGCTACCTTTCTCTTCAAGAAAAAATTCAGCAAAGAGGAAAGACAATCAGGACCAGTCAACTTTATTATGGGGCTTGCATTTATTACAGAGGGTGCAATACCATTTGCTGCATCTGATCCGCTGCATGTACTTCCAGCCTGCATACTTGGTTCTGGGGTAGCAGGAGCTTTGTCGATGCTGTTCGGGTGCACGCTGATGGCTCCTCATGGAGGAATTTTTGTATTCCCAGTTGTGGGAAATGCGGTGATGTATGTGATAGCACTGGTTGCTGGCACATTGGTATCAACATTTTTGCTGGGCGTGCTGAAAAAGGATGTACAAGAATAGAGAAGAGAGGAAGAAGATGCTATCGGAACAAAGACATAGGAAGATTTTGGAGCTTCTAAAGGAAAGAAGAAGCATCACAGTGATAGAGGTAAAAGAATTGCTTGGCATCTCGGAGTCGACGGCAAGAAGAGACATTACAGAGCTTGACAAAAAAGGGCAGCTTGTCAAGGTATTTGGCGGAGCGGTGGCATCGGACCACATCTATCTGTCTTCTGAGCCTACGGTGGCTCAAAAGACAGAGATAAATACAGAAGAAAAAAAGCGTATTGCCAAATATGCTGCCTCATTAATTCAGCCGCATGATTTTGTTTTTCTGGATGCAGGAACAACAACAGGGTATCTATTGGATTATCTTGAGGAGACAGACGCTTCTTTTGTGACCAATGCGGTCGCGCATGCACAGAGGCTGGCGGCTGCTGGCATACATGTGATATTGACGGGCGGGACATTAAAAAGCTCGACGGAGGCGGTAGTGGGGACGACAACCGTTATGATGTTAAAAGATTTTCATTTTACCAAAGGCTTTTTTGGAGTGAATGGAGTAAGTCGGTCAGCCGGTTTTACAACGCCGGACGCCAATGAGGCACTGGTGAAAAAGACAGCTCTGGAGCAGTGCAGAAAGGCATATATTCTTGCCGATCACAGCAAGTTCCATGTGGTTAGCTCCGTGACCTTTGCTCCTCTTAAGGCAGGAATAATACTGACCGATCAGGGACCGGAGGAATATAGAGAAACCGTAGATATAGTACAATGTCCATAAAATAAGATGACACTGTTCAGCCAGCCGAGATGTTTGTGGATCTCGGCTGGCTGAATTGTGATAAGTCAAATATTCTGTAGAATGAATATTCTGGACAAGATTCATACTTGTTTTTTGAGAAGCCGAATGATACTATGTGGTATAAGTGCATGTCACATGGAAAGAGGGTTGAAAATATGAAAGAAAAGCATATGTTCAGCAATAAAGATCTATTTTTGCTGCTGCTTCCGCTTATTGTAGAGCAGCTTTTGAATTCCCTGATGGGAACCGTGGACACTATTATGGTCAGCAATGTTGGATCAGAAGCCATATCGGCGGTATCGTTGGTGGATTCTATCTGCGTATTGGTGGTTCAGGTATTTTCTGCGCTTGCCGCCGGCGGCGCAATTATCTGCTCGCAATATATTGGGCGAAAGGATGCGCGCGCAGCAAATCGTGCGGCAAGTCAGGTTGTGTTTACTGTGGCAGCGATTTCCTTTGTCTTGATGACATTGTGCCTGCTGTTGCGCAGACCGCTTTTGCGTCTTATTTTTGGAGCGGTTGAGCCGGGAGTGATGTCTGCGGCACAGGTATATTTTTTCTTTATGGCGATGTCATTTCCATTTATCGCTTTGTATAATGCAGGTTCAAGCATCTTTCGCGCCCAGAAAAATACAAGAACGCCTATGCTGATTTCCATTATCTCCAATGGAATTAATATTGCAGGCAATGCTTTGTTGATCTGGGGACTTCATCTAGGCGTGGCAGGCGCGGCGATCGCAACGCTGGGATCGCGGGTATTTTGCGCGGTTGTGGTACTCTGGCATTTAAGAAAATCAGAAAATGTGGTATGTGTTCGTGATTATCGCAAGATACGCCCAGATATGCCGCTGATTAAGAGAATTCTTGCAATTGGGATTCCCTCTGGGGTGGAAAATGGCATGTTCCAGTTTGGAAAGTTGGCAATTCAATCGACGGTATCCACACTTGGAACAGCGGCGATTGCGGCGCAGGCTATGACCAATATTATGGAAAATGTGAATGGCGTCGGGGCTGTGGGTGTTGGAATTGGTCTGATGACAGTGGTAGGACAATGCATTGGAGCCGGAAGACGCGATGAGGCGCGGTACTATATAAAGAAGCTGACCATTATCGCAGAAGTGACAATTATTATCAGTTGTCTTGCTGTATATTGCATAACACGTCCTGTGACAATTCTGGGAGGTATGGAGAAGGAAAGCGCGGATCTGTGTATGTATATGGTAACATGGATTACAATAGTAAAACCTATATCATGGACACTTTCGTTTATACCTGCATATGGGATGAGGGCAGCGGGAGATGTGAAATTCTCCATGATTGTTTCCTGTACGACCATGTGGCTGTGCCGGGTAAGCTTATGTGTCTTTTTGTGTCGGGTTATGGGATTTGGACCAATTGCTGTGTGGATAGGAATGTTTGCAGACTGGACGGTGAGGGCGGTTATTTTTACAGCACGATTTTTTAGTGGAAAATGGATGGAACATAGAGTGATCCAATGATTCTTGGATTTGTCTATCAAATTCCACCAACGAATAAAACATATGTCAAGTCATAAAGAATGTGTGCTAAAATTGGATTCCACAGAGTTTTGCCCTTTTTTTATAACCAGCAAAACACAAATCCCCAAATCAGAGCACTGCTGCTTTGCCCTATTAGTTCGAT
This sequence comes from uncultured Clostridia bacterium, assembly GCA_947178015.1. Taxonomy (GTDB): domain Bacteria; phylum Bacillota; class Clostridia; order Lachnospirales; family Lachnospiraceae; genus RGIG8607. The sequence goes on along the minus strand of CAMWWW010000162.1, from coordinate 384 downwards.
GAAGTCGAAAGATCCAAATCTATATAGTTTAATAAAGTAAGCAGGCCAATGCAACAATACAAAGAAAACCATTGATAGTATGGTTGCATTATTATGGGATATGATTTTTGCTAACGAATTGTATCCCCATCCTCTGAAAACCGTCTCTTCAACAAATCCAACGACAATGTATTTTACACCACTTTACAACTTTTTCATTCATCTACTTGTTTCAAACATAACTGTTTCAAGGCTTTCATACGGATTCTTGATTTTATGCGAGTTTCGATGATTTGCACCAAATTGACATAAAATATCCGTCTCTATCTGGTTCTGGTACACGTTCTCTTGCCATACGAAAAAGTTTTGAAAACAGTATAGGATAGTTTTTCGAAAGGGGGATAT